>NZ_JAVRFI010000020.1:0-133322 GCF_031845785.1 Streptomyces hesseae | reverse complement strand
GACCCACCCACCCCACAGACGTCAGATGCCCGCCGCCCGCGACAGGTCCGTCTTGATGCCCGCCAGGACCTCGTCCGCGTGCCGGCGCGCGTCAGCCAGTGCCGCCGCCGACGCCACCGGCACCACGACCTCCAGGTAGCACTTCAGCTTCGGCTCCGTACCGCTCGGCCGCACGATGACCCGTGCCCCCGACACCGTCCCCGCCTCGTCGCCCGCCAGGGCGTACCGCAGGCCGTCCGTCGGCGGCAGCGACTCCGTGCCCTTGGACAGGTCCTCGGCGGAGACCACGTGCAGCCCGGCCAGGACCACCGGCGGCGCCTCCCGCAGCCGGCGCATCGCCGACGCGATCAGCGACAGGTCCTCCACCCGCACCGACAGCTGGTCGGTGGCGTGCAGCCCGTGCTCGACCGCCAGGTCGTCCAGGAGGTCGCTCAGCGTCCGGTCCGACTGCTTCAGCTCGGCCGCCAGCTCGGCCACGAGCAGCGCGGCCGTGATGCCGTCCTTGTCGCGCACGCCCTCCGGGTCGACGCAGTAGCCCAGCGCCTCCTCGTAGGCGTAGCGCAGGCCGTCCACGCGGGCGAGCCACTTGAAGCCGGTGAGCGTCTCCTCGTACGACGCGTCCGGCGCGCCCGCCGCGATGCGGGACAGCAGGGAGGACGAGACGATCGTCGTCGCGAACGCGCCACGGGCGCTCTTGTGCACCAGGTGCTCGGCCAGCAGCGCGCCCACCTCGTCGCCGCGCAGCATCCGCCAGCCCTCGACGTTGTCGGGGTCCGGCACGGCCACGGCGCAGCGGTCCGCGTCGGGGTCGTTGGCGATGATGATGTCGGGCGCGCCGCCCGCCTCCGCGGCCGCGCGGGCCGTCGCGAAGGCGAGGTCCATCGCGCCCGGCTCCTCCGGGTTGGGGAAGGCCACCGTCGGGAAGTCCGGGTCCGGCTCGGCCTGCTCGGCGACGACGACCGGCTCCGGGAAGCCGGCGCGCTCGAACGCGGCGGTCAGCACGGAGCGGCCCACGCCGTGCATCGGCGTGTAGACGACGCGGATGTCACGGGCGGAGCCGTCGGTGAGAACGGCGTCGGTGCGCGCCAGGTAGGCGCCGACGACGTCCTCCTCGCGGAGGATCTCCCAGCCCTCGGACGGGCGCGGGACGTCCTCCAGGCCGGCGATCGCGGCGATCTCGGCGGCGATGCCGGCGTCGGCGGGCGGCACGATCTGGGAGCCGTCGCCCAGGTAGACCTTGTAGCCGTTGTCGCGCGGCGGGTTGTGGCTGGCCGTGACCTCCACGCCGGCGACCGCGCCGAGGTGGCGGACGGCGAAGGCGAGGACGGGCGTGGGCAGGGGCCGCGGCAGCAGCGCGGCCTTCAGGCCCGCGCCGACCATGACGGCGGCGGTGTCCAGCGCGAAGTCGGCGGACTTGTAGCGGGCGTCGTAGCCGATGACCACGGTACCGCCGGTGTGGCCCTGCTGCTTCAGGTACGCGGCCAGGCCCGCGGCCGCGCGGATGACGACGTTGCGGTTCATGCGCATGGGGCCGGCGCCGAGCTCACCGCGGAGGCCGGCGGTGCCGAACTGCAGGGTGCCGGCGAAGCGGGTGCTCAGCTCGGCGAGGTCGCCGGCCTCGATGAGCTTGGCGAGCTCGTCGCGGGTCTCGGGGTCGGGGTCCTCGGCGAGCCAGGTCCGGGCCTGTGCGATGAGGTCTCGCTCCACGGGTTCTCCTCCGGAGGGGTTCGGGGGGTGCGCTTGCGGTGCTGGGTGGGCCGGGGCCGGGGTGGAACGGACCCCTCTGGGGCTGCATTATTTACGGCCTCGGGTCATCGGAACAGCGAACCCGGCAGGTCGCCGCAAATAACGCTTTACGCCCCTGCCGGGGCCCGTCCCACCCCGGCCCCTCCCGTCGTACGGCTCCACCCGCCGCCCCGGCCGGCGTCGGCGTCGGGCGATGCCGGGCAATCGGGCGGGCGGGTGGGGGGAGGACCGCGCCGGAGGCGCGGAAAAGCCCGCGCCGGAGGCGCGCGAAGCACCCCCGGCGCGGGAAAGCCGGACCGGCGAGGTCAGAGCTTGGGGAGAACCTGGGCCAGCAGGGAGCCCATCCGCGAAGCGGCGTCGCGGCCGGCCTCGAGGACCTCTTCGTGGTTGAGGGGCTCGCCCGTCATGCCCGCGGCGAGGTTGGTCACCAGGGAGATGCCCAGGACCTCGGCGCCCGCCTCGCGGGCCGCGATGGCCTCGAGGGTGGTGGACATGCCGACGAGGTCGCCACCGAGGGTGCGGACCATCTTGATCTCGGCGGGGGTCTCGTAGTGCGGGCCGGGGAGCTGGACGTAGACGCCCTCCTCCAGGGTGGCGTCCACCTCCTTGCACAGGGCGCGCAGACGGGGGGAGTACAGGTCGGTGAGGTCGACGAAGTTGGCGCCGACGATCGGCGAGGTCGCCGTCATGTTGATGTGGTCGCTGATCAGCACCGGCTGGCCGGGGCGCATGCCGTCGCGGAGACCGCCGCAGCCGTTGGTGAGGACGACGGTCTTGCAGCCGGCGGCCACGGACGTGCGGACGCCGTGGACGACGGCGGCGACACCGCGGCCCTCGTAGTAGTGCGTACGGCCGAGGAAGACGAGCGCGCGCTTGTCGTTGACCTTGTAGGAGCGGACCGTGCCCGCGTGGCCCGCGACGGCCGCGGCGGAGAAGCCGGGGAGCTCGGTCACCGGGAACTCGGCCTCGGGGGTGCCGAGGGCGTCGGTGGCGGGGACCCAGCCGGAGCCCATGACCAGGGCGACGTCGTGGGTCTCGGCGCCCGTGAGCTCGCGGAGACGGGCGGCGGCGGCGTCGGCCGCGGCGTACGGGTCGGCCTGGATGTCGGGGGTTACAGAAGCGTTCACGCGGACGAGGGTAGCCGCTCCTGGCCTACGCGCGTAGATGTCGCTGGTTACGGTGTTCCGATTGTTGCTTTGTGCGTTGCGACGAGACGGAATCGTCACTTTCCGCACATGCCCGGTAGGGCTCAGCGGGGCTCAGCAGGGTCGCTTGCGCAGTTCCATGACGTAGTCGTGGGGCGCGCCGGCGGATTCCGCGGCGTCGGCGATCTCGCCGAGGTAGCGGGCGGAGGGGAGCCCTCCCTCGTAACCGTTGAGGACGTAGATCCAGGCCGGCTCCTCTCCGTCGAGAGTGTGCACCCGGACCCGCATCCGGCGGTAGACATCCAGCCCGACACCCTCCCAACGGTCCATCGAGTCCTCGTCCATCGGAGCGATGTCGTAGAGGGCGACGAAGACCTGGGAGCGGGGGGCTTCGACGATCGTGGCGAGCGCGCCCTCCCAGCCCATCTGCTCCCCGCCGAAGGTCAGCCGCCAGCCGTTGAGCCAGCCGGTGCCGCGCAGCGGTGAGTGGGGGGCGCGGCGGGACATCAGCCGCGCGTCGAGGTTGCCGGCGTACGCGGCGTAGAGCGACATGGTTCCGAGGGTACGGGAGTGAGGCGGAACGGCATTTGGGGTGGCAATCTCGAAGGGGGTCCATGTGGAACGTTCTGGCGGGTTTCGCTCGGGATTCGGAGAGGATTCGCGTAGGGATCGCGCTAAGGAGGCCCCGGAAGGAGTCGCTTTGATGGGTGCGGGACAATGGAGTACGTGACTCGGATCGTGATCATCGGTGGCGGACCCGGCGGCTATGAGGCGGCGCTCGTCGCCGCTCAGCTCGGCGCGGAGGTGACCGTCGTCGACTGCGACGGTCTGGGTGGGGCGTCGGTGCTGACCGACTGTGTGCCCTCGAAGACTCTTATCGCTACGGCGGAAGTGATGACCAGCTTCGACTCCTCCCACGAGGAGCTGGGGATCATCGTCGCGGACGACACCCCGCCGCTGGAGAAGGCCGCCGGTGTGGTGGGCGTGGACCTGGGCAAGGTCAACCGGCGTGTGAAGCGTCTGGCGCTGGCCCAGTCGCATGACATCACCGCCTCGGTGACCCGCGCGGGTGGCCGTGTGATGCGTGGTCGTGGGCGGCTGGAGCCGGCGCAGGCGCCGGACGGGTCGCGCCGGGTGATCGTGACGGACGCGGACGGCGCCGAGGAGACGCTGGTCGCCGACGCCGTGCTGGTCGCCACCGGCGCCCACCCCCGGGAGATCCCGGACGCGCTGCCCGACGGCGAGCGCATCCTGAACTGGACGCAGGTCTACGACCTCGACGAGCTCCCCGAGGAGCTGATCGTGGTCGGCTCCGGTGTGACCGGTGCCGAGTTCGCCGGCGCCTACCAGGCGCTGGGCTCCAAGGTGACGCTGGTCTCGTCGCGCGACCGGGTGCTGCCGGGTGAGGACCCGGACGCGGCCGCCGTGCTGGAGGACGTCTTCCGGCGCCGTGGCATGAACGTCATGGCGCGCTCGCGCGCCCAGTCCGCCAAGCGGGTGGGCGACCGGGTCGAGGTGACGCTGGCCGACGGCCGTGTGATCACCGGTACCCACTGCCTGATGGCCG
The DNA here is from genome assembly GCF_031845785.1 of Streptomyces hesseae. NCBI lineage: Bacteria > Bacillati > Actinomycetota > Actinomycetes > Kitasatosporales > Streptomycetaceae > Streptomyces > Streptomyces hesseae. The sequence goes on along the minus strand of NZ_JAVRFI010000020.1, from coordinate 128,864 downwards.
TGGGCTCGATTCCCAATACGGCGGGCATCGGGCTGGAGGAGTCCGGGGTCCGGCTCCAGGAGTCCGGGCACATCTGGACGGACAAGGTCTCCCGGACGTCGGCGCCGGGCGTCTACGCGGCCGGCGACTGCACCGGTGTGTTCGCGCTGGCGTCGGTGGCGGCGATGCAGGGCCGTATCGCGATGTACCACTTCCTGGGCGACGCGGTGGCGCCGCTCAATCTCAAGACGGTATCCGCGAACGTATTTACGGATCCGGAGATTGCGACGGTCGGGTACACCCAGGCCGATGTCGACAATGGTCTCATCGACGCCCGGGTGGTCAAGCTTCCGCTGCTGCGTAATCCGCGGGCGAAGATGCAGGGCATTCGCGACGGTTTCGTGAAGATGTTCTGCCGCCCCGGCACGGGCATCGTCGTCGGTGGTGTGGTCGTCTCGCCGCGGGCCAGTGAGCTCATTCATCCGATCGCGATCGCCGTCGACAACAACCTGACGGTCGAGCAGATCGCCAACGCGTTCACCGTCTACCCGTCCCTCTCGGGCTCGGTCGCCGAGGTGGCACGGCAGTTGCACACGAGGAAGACACAGCGCGAGGCGTAAGGAGGAGTGGCGGGGGAGCCGTTTGTTCCGGCTCCCTATACCACCCCTTGGGTCGCACTACGGACAACTTCCGTTAATTGCTGCAACCTGCTGAAAACAGATGGACGTTGGCGTTACTGTCGGTTTCGTGTTCGCTGCAGAACGTCGTCAATTGATCCTCGAAATGGTGCGGGCCAACGGAGCGGTTTCGCTCCGTGAGCTCGCCCGCGTCGTCCAGACCTCAGAAGTGACCGTACGGCGGGACGTGCGGGCGCTGGAGGCCGAAGGACTTCTCGACCGCCGGCACGGCGGTGCGGTGCTGCCGGGCGGTTTCACCAGGGAGTCCGGCTTCCCGCAGAAATCCCATCTAGCGACTGCCGAGAAGACGGCCATCGCCGATCTCGCGGCGAGCTTCGTCGAGGAAGGCGAGGCCGTCGTCGTCGGCGCCGGTACGACAACCCAGGAGCTGGCCCGCCGGCTCGCCCGCGTACCGGGTCTGACCGTGGTCACCAATTCCCTGCTCGTCGCCCAGGCCCTGGCCCATGCCAACCGGGTCGAGGTCGTCATGACCGGCGGCACCCTGAGAGGTTCCAACTACGCCCTGGTCGGCAGCGGCGCCGAGCAGTCCCTCCAGGGCCTCCGGGTGAGCAGGGCCTTCCTGTCCGGGAGCGGCCTGACGGCCGAGCGCGGGCTGTCCACGTCCAACATGCTCTCCGCGAGCGTGGACCGGGCGCTGGTACAGGCGGCGGCGGAGGTCGTCGTCCTCGCCGACCACACCAAGCTGGGCACGGACACCATGTTCCAGACCGTGCCCACCGATGTGATCACCCGGCTGGTCACCGACGAGCCGCCCCCTCATGACGAGCGGGCCGCCACCGAGCTCCAGGCCCTGGCCGACCAGGGCGTCCACATCTCGGTGGCCGGTCCGGGCGCGGGCAGCGGCCCCGCCGCGGGCGTCGTCCACGGGGAGGTCCCCACGGCCTCCCCGCGCCGCCGGGACGTACCCCCGCTGCCCGGCCAGCGCAGAAGCCTGCCACTGGGCCACGGCCAGCCGCCCGGACCGGTCCAGGGCGGACCGCCGGGCGCCCAGCTGCGCAGCGCGGTCTCCCTGGGCGAGCAGGCCACGGCCCGGGTGGCGGACCTGGCACCCCGCCGACGGTAGGCAGGTCCGATGACCACCATGGCCGCCGGAGCACCGGGGATCCGCGAGCTGTCCCCGGCGAAGGCTACGGCCGGGCTTTTAGCCCGGTCAGGGTGAGCGTGAGCAGGCGGTCGACCAACTCCGGGTCGTCCGGGGACTGTTCGACCGCCAGCGCGATGGCGTTCGTCAGCTGCATGACATCCACGATGTCCACGTCGGGGCTGATGGCGCCGGCCTGCTGGGCGCGGGCGAGCAGCGCTCGTCCCGCGTCGCGCAGCGGCAGGCTGCACCGCGACATGGCGGACCCCTCGTCCGTCTGCGCGGCCATCAGCGCCCGGGAGAGACCGCGATAGGTGCTGGCGTGCGCCACGATGGCCCGCAGCCAGGCGACCAGCGCCCGGCAGGGCTCGGGTGCCGCCAGCAGCTCGCGCGAGCGGGCGAGGATGCCGTCGACCTCGCCCTGGAAGACCGCGCTCATCAGCGCCGTGCGATTGGGGAAGTGCCGGTAGAGCGTGCCGATGCCCACCCCGGCCCGCCGGGCGACGTCCTCCAGCGAGGCGTCCGTGCCGTGCTCGGTGAACGCCGTACGGGCCTCCGTGAGCAGCCGCTCGTAGTTGCGCCGTGCGTCCGCGCGCATGGGTCGTGGTGACGTCTGCGCCGCGTCGGTCGCCATTCCGTCCGTCCTCCCGATTCGATGGCCGTGCCGGTGCCGGGCCCGGTGGCCACGGTCCCCGTCAGTCCCTCGTTCCCCCGTCAGTCAAGGATGCCAGGCCGCCGGGGGCCCCGGACGACGAACGCCCACGGGCCCCGGCCGGGAAGGCGGCGGGGCCCGTGGGCGACGAAGCGGGGAACGCCCCGGATCGGTCCTTGGCTCAGTCCTTGATCTCGCAGATCACGGCGCCGGAGGAGACGGACGCGCCGACCTCGGCGGTGATCCCCTTGATGGTGCCGGAGCGGTGGGCGTTGATCGGCTGCTCCATCTTCATGGCCTCCAGGACCACGACGAGGTCGCCCTCGTTGACCTGCTGGCCCTCCTCGACCGCGACCTTGACGATCGTGCCCTGCATCGGCGAGGCCAGGCTGTCGCCGGAGGCGGCGGAGCCGGACTTCTTGGCGGCGCGGCGCTTGGGCTTGGCACCGCCCGCGGCGGCGGTACGGGCCAGGGTCATCCCGAGCGAGGACGGCAGGGAGACCTCAAGGCGCTTGCCGCCCACCTCGACGACGACCGTCTCACGGCCCTCGGCCTCCTCGTCCTCCTCGGCGGCGGTGCCGGAGAAGGGCGGGATGGTGTTGGTGAATTCGGTTTCGATCCAGCGGGTGTGGATGTGGAACGGGTCGCTGGTGAAGGCCGGGTCGGTGACGACCGCGCGGTGGAAGGGGATGGCGGTGGCCATGCCCTCGACCTGGAATTCGGCCAGGGCGCGGGAGGCGCGCTGGAGGGCCTGCTCACGGGTCGCGCCGGTGACGATCAGCTTCGCCAGCAACGAGTCCCAGGCCGGGCCGATGACGCTGCCGGACTCGACGCCTGCGTCGAGGCGGACGCCGGGGCCGGTGGGCGGGGCGAAGGTGGTGACGGTGCCGGGGGCGGGCAGGAAGTTGCGGCCCGGGTCCTCGCCGTTGATCCGGAACTCGAACGAATGCCCGCGCACGATCGGGTCGTCGTAGCCGAGTGCTTCGCCGTCGGCGATGCGGAACATCTCCCGCACCAGGTCGATCCCGGTGACTTCCTCGGTGACGGGGTGTTCGACCTGGAGGCGGGTGTTGACCTCCAGGAAGGAGATCGTGCCGTCGTTGCCGACGAGGAATTCGACCGTGCCGGCGCCGACGTAGCCGGCTTCCTTCAGGATCGCCTTCGACGCCGCATACAGCTGCGCGTTCTGCTCCTCGGTCAGGAAGGGGGCGGGGGCTTCCTCGACGAGTTTCTGGTGACGGCGCTGGAGCGAGCAGTCACGCGTGGAGACCACCACGACGTTGCCGTGGGTGTCGGCCAGGCACTGGGTCTCGACGTGACGGGGCTTGTCGAGGTAGCGCTCGACGAAGCACTCGCCCCGGCCGAACGCCGCGACCGCTTCCCGGACCGCCGAGTCGAACAGCTCGGGGACTTCTTCCAGGGTCCGGGCGACCTTCAGGCCACGGCCACCGCCACCGAACGCCGCCTTGATCGCGATCGGCAGACCATGCTCCCGCGCGAACGCCACGACCTCCTCCGCCCCGGCCACGGGGTCGGGGGTGCCGGCGACCAGGGGGGCGCCGGCGCGCTGGGCGATGTGCCGGGCGGCGACCTTGTCGCCCAGGTCACGGATGGCGTGCGGGGGCGGGCCGATCCAGGTCAGGCCGGCGTCCAGGACCGCCTGGGCGAACTCCGCGTTCTCGGAGAGGAACCCGTACCCGGGGTGGATCGCGTCCGCGCCGGACTCCGCCGCCGCGGCCAGGACCTTGGCCATGTCCAGATAACTGGTGGCCGGGGTGTCACCACCCAGCGCGTACGCCTCGTCGGCCGCCCGGACATGCAACGCGTCACGATCCGGATCGGCATAGACCGCCACACTGGCGATCCCCGCGTCCCGGCACGCACGAGCGACACGGACAGCGATTTCGCCACGATTGGCGATAAGCACCTTGCGCACGATGGCTCCCTCCTTGAAACAAGGTGAGTTTAGGTACCGGCGACACTCTGTGCCGACCCGACTTCCGGGGTGACCTTGCCCACACGGAGCGTGAGAAGGGAGCCGTGCGTGAGCCCAAGTCCCCAGATCATCCACGGTACGCCGGGTTTCCGGGAGCGCCGCCGACGCGGCCGTGTGGCCAAGCTCTCGGATGGCGGCCGGGAGTGGCGGCGCCGAATCTTTGTGGAGTCCCTACGAACGGGTGACACAAAGTTTGCGTGCCGTCCCGGGCCGTAGGCACCGTTGACGATAGATCTACCCGTCAGTAAGGCCCCTGATGTCCGACACGCCCCGCGACTTCGCCGCCTCCGCCGCGACCGCGCGGAGCGTCTCCGTCACCTGCCGGCCGCGCCGGTGGAAGTCGTCCAGCGGGAGTGCCGCCGACACGGCCGCCAGGCCCTCGGACGATGGCACCGGCACCGCCACACACGCCACACCCGGCACGCACTCCTCCACCTCCACGGCCATCCCCTCGTGGCGCACCCGCCGCAACTGGACGTCCAGTCGTTCCGCCGAGGTGATGGTGTGCGGAGTGATCGCCCGCATCCCCGAGGCCGTCAGATAGCGCAGCCGGGCCGCCCGGGGGAGGGCGGCCAGCAGGACCTTGCCATGGGCGGTGGCGTACCCGTGGGCGTCCTGGCCGGTACCGAAGCCGCCGGTGGGGTGAGCCGCGGTCGCCCCGGCGAGCACGGCGATGTCGCCGTCGCGGTACGTGCTGAAGTACGTGTCGACCCCGGCCGTCCGGTGCGCCCTCGTCAGCAGCTCCTGCACCCCGTCCCCCATCCGCATCTGCTGCTGGAAGGCCCGGTGGAGGGCGGGCACCCGGTAGCCGAGGACGTAGCCGGCGGGCGTACGGGTGAGGTGGCCGCGGTCTGTGAGGGCGCCCAGCAGCTCGTACACCGTGGACAGGCCGCAGTCCAGCCGGCGGGCGAGCGCCTTGGCGGGTACGGGGCCGGTGGCGGCGGCGACGGCGTCCAGGACGTCCAGGGCGCGGTCGACGGACTGCGGCATGACGGTCGGGGCTCCTTCGGTGATTGCGATCGTGATCGTGCCGGATCCGGTCGTAAGAGGCCGGGGTGGTGCGGTAATTCCCGGTGGCGGGTGAGGCGTGGGTGGTGAACTGCGCTGACTATGCCGGGCATTGCCCCCGGTGGCCCAGGGGATCGTGACCGAAATACCCTGACATCGTTGATGAAGTCATGATCAAGCGCATTGCTGCCGCTGTCGTTATGGCCGGCGCCGCACTGTCCATGTCCTCCGGCGCCGCCGCCGCCGACCCCTCGCTGCCGACGCCGGTGGGGCCGCCCCCGTCGTCGAGCGCGGGACCGGTCGGCGTCACGGCCCCTTCACCGGACGCGCCGGCGAAGGGCGACCCCAAGGCGGACCCGGGGAAGCAGGGCCCGGCCAAGAGCGCTCCCGGCAAGAAGGACCCGGGCAAGGGCGCTCCCGCCAAGGGCGGCCCCGCCAAGGGTGGCCCCGCCAAGGGGCAGGGTCCCAAGAAGGGGCAGCCCGTCAAGGGACAGGCCGCCGCCCCCAAGCCGCAGGCCCCGAAGGGGCAGGCCCCCAAGGCGCAGCCCGTCAAGGGTGCCGCCGCGCCGAAGGCCCCCGTCGCCCCGGGCATGCCCGCGCCGCAGCCCGCCCCCGCCATGCAGGACATGGCCCCGGACCACGACCAGAGCATCTACCCGGGCGTGGTGAAGGGGCTCGGCAAGCTCGACCAGCTCAGCCAGCTGAAGCAGGTCGGTGCCGCGACGAGCGCGCTGCCGCTCTAGCCCTCCCTGCGGGCCGGTGGGGGCTGATCGCGCCGTTCCCCGCGCCCCTTCGGGGCGCGGTACCGGTCAGGCCCAGAGGTCGGTGATGCCTACGCCCAGCTCCGCGAGCAGCCGGCGGAGCAGCGGGAGCGACAGGCCGATGACGTTGCCGGGGTCGCCGTCGATGCCCTCGATGAACGGCGCCGAGCGGCCGTCGAGGGTGAAGGCACCCGCGACGTGCAGCGGCTCGCCGGAGGCCACATAGGCGGCGATCTCGGCGTCGGACGGCTCGCCGAAGCGGACCGTCGTGGAGGCGGTCGCCGAGGCGCGGCGGCCCGTGGCGGTGTCGATGACGCAGTGGCCGGTGCGCAGGACGCCGGCGCGGCCGCGCATGGACTTCCAGCGCGCGGTCGCCTCCTCGGCGTCGGCGGGCTTGCCGAGGGCCTGGCCGTCCAGCTCCAGGACCGAGTCGCAGCCGACGACGAGGGTGCCGGCGGCCTCGGGCCGCGCGGCCACCGCGGCCGCCTTGGCCTCGGCCAGTACCAGGGCCAGCTCGCCCGGGGTCGGGGCGTCCAGGGCGTCCTCGTCCACCCCGCTGACGATCACCTCGGGGGCGAGGCCGGCCTGGCGCAGCAGCCCGAGCCGGGCGGGGGACTGGGAGGCGAGGACGAGGCGGCGGGACGGGTTGCGGTTGCTCATGGGGGCCAGGGTAGGTGGTCCCCTCAGGTTCCCTCCCCGGCCTACTTGCCGAGCACGGCCTGCATGACCTTCTTCGCGATCGGGCCGGCCAGCTTGCCGCCGGAGATCTCGTCGTCCGGGACGCTGTCGTCCGGGTCGATCATCACGGCGACCGCCACGGGTGAGCCCTCGTCCGTCTTCGCGTACGAGATGAACCAGGCCAGGTTCTTCTGGTCCTTGCCCCGTTCCGCGGTGCCGGTCTTGCCGCCGACGGTGACGCCGTCGATGAGGGCGGCCTTGCCGGTGCCCTTGGTCGCGGTGTCCTCCATCATCTGCTGGACCTTCTTGGCGATCTCGGGCGAGACGGCCTCGGACATCACCTCGGGCTTGTGCTTCTCGACCGTCGCCAGGTCCGGGCCGCGCAGCTCCTCGACCATGTAGGGCTTCATCAGCTTGCCGTCGTTGGCGATCGCGGCGGTCATCATGGCGACCTGGAGCGGGGTGGCGGTCAGGCTGCCCTGGCCGATGCCGGCCATGGCGGTCTGGGACTTGTTGATGTCCTTGGGGAAGGTGCTGGCGCTCGCCCGGACCGGGGTGAAGGGCTCCTGGTTGAAGCCGAACTTCTCGGCCGTCGCGCGCATCCTCTCCTGCCCCAGGTCGGAGCTGGCCTTGCCGTAGACGGTGTTGCAGGAGTTCTGCATGGCCACGTTGAGGGAGGCGTTGCGGCAGGGGGCCGTGGGGTTCTGGTTGGGCAGCTTGGTCACCGTGCCGGGCATGGTCCAGGGGTCGGGGGAGTCCGTGGCGGCGTTGATGTCCGAGTAGAGGCCGTTCTCCAGCGCCGCGGCCGCCGTCACGATCTTGAAGGTGGAGCCGGGCGGATAGGTCTCGCGCAGCGCCCGGTTGTTCATCGGCTTGTCCGGGTCCTTCTGGAGCGCGTCCCAGGCGGCCTGGTCCTTCTTGGAGTTCCCGGCGATGGTGGACGGGTCGTACGAGGGCGTGGAGGCCAGCGCGAGGATCTTGCCCGTCCGGGGGTCGAGGGCGACGACGGCGCCCTTGCGGTCGCCCAGGCCCTCGTAGGCGGCCTTCTGCGCCTTGGGGTCGATGGTGGTGACGACGTCGCCGCCGCGCGCCTTCTTGCCGCTGAGCATGTCGGCGGTGCGCTGGAAGAACAGCCGGTCGTCGGTGCCGCTGAGCAGCTTGTTGTTGACGCCCTCGAGATAGCTGCTGCCGTAGCCCTGGGAGAAGAAGCCCGTGATCGGGGCGTACATCTTCCCGTCCGTGAAGGTCCGCTTGTACTTCAGGTCGCCGCCGGTCTCCTCGGAGCCGGTGATGGGCCGGCCGCCGACGATGATGTTGCCGCGCGGCTGCGAGAAGCTCGCGATCGCGACGCGCCAGTTCTTCTCGTGGCTGGACAGCTCGTCACCGCGGACGAACTGCACCCAGGTCGCTCTGACCAGCAGGGCGAGCACGAGGACGCCGGTGAATATCGCTATATGGCGTACGGGCTTGTTCATGACGTAACTGACTCCCCGGTTCGCGGCATAACACTGGGCATGACGTGAATCGGGCGAATGTAGTTCCAGAACGGACAAACCTATGTGGGGGCTGTGACGCACGGTGACCCCGCTTGCGACGGCCGCTCGGTCAGCGCATCCCGAGCACCAGGAACAGCACCACCATCCCCACCGCCAGCACGATCCCGGCCCGCCGGAGCATCAGCTGCGCCTCGCGCAGTTCCTCGGGCGGTTCGTCGGACGGGTCGGACCAGAGCATGGCCTCCATGGTCCGCCCGGAAGGCGTGTGGCGCCTGAGTACGCGTACTCAGGCGCCACGGGGATTCGGGCGGGCGGCGGCTCAGGCCGGCCAGTAGGTGGTGCGCCAGGCCCGGGGGCCCGGGTGCGGGATGCGCCGGCCCGCCGCCAGCCGGGCCGGATTGGACCACTCCGAACGGGCCGGGGCGGACGGCGCGACGGTGGCGCCCACCGCCGCGCGCGCCTGTACCACCGCCAGAGCGGCGGCCAGCTCCTCGGGTGTGGGGTTGCCCCGTACGACCTTGATCACGTCGGCGTCCCTTTCGCTACAGCGGGATGTTCCCGTGCTTCTTCGGCGGCAGCGCCTCGCGCTTCTCACGCAGGGCGCGCAGCCCCCGCACGATGTGGCGGCGGGTCTCCGACGGCATGATCACCGCGTCGACGTAGCCGCGCTCGGCCGCCACATACGGGTTGAGCAGCGTGTCCTCGTACTCCGTGAGCAGCTCGGCGCGCAGTGCCTCCTGCTCCTCCGGCGTGGCGGCCGCGGCCAGCGAACGCCGGTGGAGGATGTTGACCGCGCCCTGGGCGCCCATCACCGCGATCTGCGCGGTGGGCCACGTCAGATTGAGGTCGGCGCCCAGGTGCTTGGAGCCCATGACGTCGTACGCGCCGCCGAACGCCTTGCGGGTGATCACGGTGATCAGCGGGACCGTGGCCTCCGCGTACGCGTAGATCAGCTTGGCGCCGCGCCGGATGATGCCGCTGTACTCCTGGTCCGTGCCCGGCAGGAAGCCCGGCACGTCCACGAACGTCAGCACCGGGACGTTGAACGCGTCACAGGTGCGCACGAACCGTGCCGCCTTCTCGCTCGCGTCGATGTCCAGGCAGCCCGCGAACTGCATCGGCTGGTTGGCGACGACACCCACCGGGCGGCCCTCGACCCGGCCGAAGCCCGTGATGATGTTCGGCGCGAACAGCGCCTGCGTCTCCAGGAACTCGCCCTCGTCCAGCACGTGCTCGATCACGGTGTGCATGTCGTAGGGCTGGTTCGCCGAGTCCGGGATCAGGACGTCCAGCTCGCGGTCGGCGTCCGAGACCTCCGGGTCGGCCTCCTCCGGGAAGGCCGGCGGCTCGGAGAGGTTGTTCGACGGCAGGTACGACAGCAGCGCCTTGACGTACTCGATGGCGTCCTTCTCGTCGCCCGCCATGTGGTGGGCCACGCCCGAGGTGGTGTTGTGCGTCCGCGCGCCGCCCAGCTCTTCGAAGCCCACGTCCTCGCCGGTGACGGTCTTGATCACGTCCGGGCCGGTGATGAACATGTGCGAGGTCTGATCCACCATCACCGTGAAGTCCGTGATGGCGGGCGAGTACACCGCGCCGCCCGCGCACGGGCCGACGACCAGCGAGATCTGCGGGATGACACCGGAGGCGTGGGTGTTGCGGCGGAAGATCTCGCCGTACATGCCCAGGGACGCCACGCCCTCCTGGATGCGGGCGCCGCCCGAGTCGTTGATGCCGACGACCGGGCACCCCGCCTTGAGGGCGAAGTCCATCACCTTGATGATCTTCTGGCCGAACACCTCGCCGAGCGCGCCGCCGAAGACCGTGAAGTCCTGCGAGAAGACCGCCACCGGACGGCCGTCCACCGTGCCGTAGCCGGTGACCACGCCGTCCCCGTACGGACGGGTGGCGTCCATGCCGAAGTTCGTCGAACGGTGCCGGGCAAACTCGTCGAGCTCCACGAACGAGCCCTCGTCCAGCAGCAGATCGACCCGCTCGCGCGCCGTCAGCTTGCCCTTGGCGTGCTGCTTCTCCACCGCCCGCGCGGAGCCGGCGTGCGTCGCCTCCTCGATCCGGCGCTGGAGATCCGCGAGCTTCCCCGCGGTGGTGTGGATGTCCAATTCGTCGGCTACTGGCTCGGACACGGGATGCGGCTCCTGCTCGTCCGGAGGGGTGGGATGAGGGAAGGGGGCGACCCCTCGACGGGCCCGCCCCGGCTACCGGTTCGTAGCGTATCCGCGCGGATGCGCTGCGGCAGTGCGTCTTTGGCCACACCTTCCGGCTGGATCCGCGCCACCGGATGCCGCCCGGTTCGTCGGACTCTCGCCTCCTATGGTGGCTCTTATGACGCCCTCCGACGCCTCCGGCAGCCCCTGGTCCGACCTGGACCGGCCCCCGCTCAACGCCACCGCCCTGCGCCGCGCGCTGCTGCGCCCCGGCGGGCTGTGGACCTCCCTCGACGTGGTCCGGCACACCGGCTCCACCAACACCGACCTCGTCGCCGCCGGCGGACCCGAGGGCGCCGTGCTCGTCGCCGAGGAGCAGTCCGCCGGACGCGGCCGCCTGGACCGCACCTGGTCCGCGCCCCCGCGCTCCGGGCTCTTCTTCTCCGTCCGCCTCGTCCCCGGCCCCGGGGTGCCCGTCGAACGCTGGGGCTGGCTCCCGCTGCTCGCCGGGGTCGCCACCGCCACCGCCCTCTCCCGCGCCGCCGGCGTCGACACCGCCCTGAAGTGGCCCAACGACCTGCTCGTCACCGTCGACGGGGAGGAGCGCAAGACCGGCGGCATCCTCGCCGAGCGCTCCGGCGACGGCGTCGTCGTGGGCATCGGGCTGAACGTCACGCTCCGCGCCGACGAGCTCCCCGTGCCGGGAGCGGGTTCGCTCGCCCTGGCCGGCGCCGAGGTCACCGACCGTGACCCGCTGCTGCGGGCCGTGCTGCGCTCCCTCGCCGACCTCTACGAGGCGTGGCGCGCGGTGGGCGGCGACCCGGCGGCCTGCGGGCTCCAGCAGATGTACGCGGCAGGGTGCGCCACGCTCGGCCGGACCGTCCGCGCCGAACTGCCCGGCGGCCGTGAGCTGGTCGGCGAGGCCGTGGCCGTCGACGGCGACGGACGGCTGGTGCTGGCGACGGCCGAAGGGGTGCAGCAACCGGTGGGAGCCGGTGACATCGTCCATTTGCGGGCGGCCGGATCGTAAACGTCGTAAGCGCCCGGATCGTAAACGTCGTAAAGAGTGACCGCCGCGCCGTTGGAAGAGTGAGCTACGGCACACCTGACGTATCGTTGTGCCCGGAACCTAAGCGAGCAGTGATCGGCAGGGCAGTGCGCACGGATCGGACAGGGGGCGGGCGGTGACCGCCGACGATGGGGGAACCACCCGAGCCGGCAGGGCCACGGGGGACGACGGTACGAGCGGCACCGGTCAGGGCGGCACCGGTCAGGGCGCGCGCCACGCCGGTCACCCCGGGGTCGGGGAGGACATCGAGGACATCGGCGAGGAGGGCGACCCTCTCGCGCTCCGGCTGGAGTCGCTGATCCTCGGGGCCGAGCGCCGCTACACCCCCTTCCAGGCCGCCCGCGCGGCCGGGGTCTCCATGGACCTGGCCGCCCGCTTCTGGCGCGCCATGGGCTTTGCCGACATCGGCCAGGCCAAGGCGCTCACCGAGGCGGACGTGCTGGCGCTGCGGCGCCTGGCCGGTCTGGTCGAGGCGGGCCTGCTCAGCGAGCCCATGGCCGTCCAGGTCGCCCGGTCCACGGGCCAGACCACGGCCCGGCTGGCCGACTGGCAGATCGACTCCTTCCTGGAAGGGCTGACCGAACCTCAGGAGGGCCTGAGCCGGGCCGAGATCACCTATCCGCTGGTCGAGCTGCTGCTGCCCGAGCTGGAGGAGTTCCTGATCTACGTCTGGCGGCGGCAGCTCGCCGCCGCCACCGGCCGCGTCGTCCAGGCGGCCGATGACGCGGAGATGGTCGACAGACGCCTGGCCGTCGGCTTCGCCGACCTCGTGGGTTTCACCCGGCTGACCCGGCGGCTGGAGGAGGAGGAGCTCGGCGAGCTCGTCGAGGCCTTCGAGACGACCGCCGCCGACCTGGTCGCGGCCCATGGCGGGCGTCTGATCAAGACGCTGGGCGACGAGGTGCTGTACGCCGCCGACGACGCCGGCACGGCGGCGGAGATCGGGCTGCGGCTCATCGAGACCCTCACCAATGACGAGACCATGCCGGAGCTGCGGGTCGGCATCGCGTTCGGGACGGTGACGACGCGCATGGGTGACGTCTTCGGCACCACCGTCAACCTCGCGAGCCGGCTCACCTCGATAGCGCCGAAGGACGCCGTCCTCGTCGACGGCGCCCTGGCGGAGGAACTCACGCGCAACGGCGACGCGCCCAAGTCGGAGGCGGAGGTCGCGGCGGCGGAGGAGCGGGGCGAGTACCGCTTCGCGCTCCAGCCGATGTGGCAGCGGCCGGTGCGGGGGCTCGGCGTCGTCGAGCCTTGGCTGCTCACGCGGCGGGAGGGCGGCGGCTGAGGGTCGTGCCGTCGGGGTTGATCTCGGGTATGGCCCACCGGGGCCGTCGGGAGGCATGATCAGTGCCGTCCGTACACGGAGACCGGGAGGGCACCAGCGTGAGCGAACGCCGCATCGGAGAGTGGATCGCGATCCGGACGCACGAGAACGGCCACGTCGCCGAACTCGTCCTGGACCGGCCCAAGGCCATGAACGCCGTCTCCACGGAGATGGGCCGGCTCATCGGGCAGGCGACCGCCGAGCTCGCCGCCGACCGGGACGTCCGGGTCGTCGTGCTCACGTCCACCCATGAACGTGCCTTCTGCGTCGGCGCCGACCTCAAGGAGCGCAACTCCTTCACCGACGCCGACCTCGTCCGCCAGCGCCCCCACGCCCGGGCCTGCTATACCGGCGTGCTGGAGCTGCCCATGCCCACCGTCGCCGCCGTCCACGGCTTCGCCCTGGGCGGCGGGTACGAGCTGGCGCTGTCCTGCGATGTGATCGTCGCCGACCGGACGGCCGTGGTGGGCCTGCCCGAGGTGTCCGTGGGCGTGATCCCCGGCGGTGGCGGCACCCAGCTGCTGCCCCGCCGCGTCGGGGCCGCCCGCGCCGCCGAGCTGATCTTCAGCGCCCGGCGGGTGGAGGCGGCCGAGGCCCGGGAGTTGGGCATGGTGGACCTGCTCGTCGACGAGGGCCAGGACCGGGTGGAAGCCCTGGCCCTGGCCGCCCGGATCGCGGGCAACTCCCCGGTCGGGCTGCGGGCCGCGAAGCGGGCGCTGCGGCTGGGGCACGGGCTGGACCTGCGGGCCGGGCTGGAGGTCGAGGACGCGGCCTGGCGGTCGGTGGCCTTCTCCGGCGACCGGGCCGAGGGCGTGGCGGCCTTCAACGAGAAGCGGAAGCCCGACTGGCCGGGGGAGTAGGGCGTACCGAGCTCTTCGTTGCCCTTTATCGCGCGGATATTGTGCGGATATTGCGCGGAATGCGCCCGACGTTCTTACGCTGGAGTGCGTGGAGTGCGGGGCCGCGAGACCCTCGCGGTCACGGAATGTGAGGCTCGGGTGGCTGGTGACGGGGAGTGCGACGCCCGGCTGCGCGCTGTCGTGGAGCTCGCGCAGGCGATGGCCGCGGCGCCCACCCCGCTCGAAAGCGTCGAGGCCGCGGCGGAGGGCGCGCGCCGCGCGCTGGAGGGGACGTTCGCCGCGATCTCGGTGTGGGAGCGGGAGCGCGGCCGGCTGCGGGTGCTGGCGAACGCCGGCGAGCTCGCGGAGGGGGAGGAACGATTCCCCGAGGACGAGTCGTATCCCGTGGACGTCTTCCCCGAGATCACGGAGTTCCTGCATGAGCGGTGGGTGGGTGGGCAGCCCCACGCTTGGGTGGAGACGGCCCGTGGGGACGAGCGTGGGTCCGTCCTGTACTGCCATCAGCGCGTCGCCGCCCTGCGGCGGCGTGGGCGGGGGTGCTGCGTGGTCGCGCCGATCGTGCTGCACGGGCGGGCCTGGGGTGAGCTGTATGTGGCGCGCCCGGTCCGGGCGCCGCTCTTCGGGCCCGCCGACGCGGACTTCGCGACGGTACTGGCGGCGGTGGTGGCGTCCGGCATCGTTCAGACCGAGCGGCTGGAGGAGGTCCGGCGGCTGGCGTTCACCGACCCGCTGACGGGCCTCGCCAACCGGCGGGCGGTCGACGCGCGGCTGGACGAGGCGGTGGAGCGGCACGTGGGGGAAGGCGACGTCGTCAGTCTGGTGGTGTGCGACCTCAACGGTCTGAAGAAGGTCAACGACACCCTGGGGCACGCGGTCGGGGACCGGCTGCTGGAACGGTTCGGGTCGGTGCTGTCGCTGTGCGGGGCGAAGCTGCCGGGGGCGCTGGCGGCGCGGCTGGGGGGCGACGAGTTCTGTCTGCTGTCGGTGGGGCCGACGGCGGACGAGGTGGTGCGGGTCGCGGACGAACTGTGCCGGCGGGCGGGTGAGTTGGAGCTGGGGGAGGGGGTGGCCTGCGGGGTCGCCTCCACGGGGGACCCGATCGGGGTGGTGCGTTCGGCTCGGCGGTTGTTCCGGCTGGCGGACGCGGCGCAGTACCGGGCGAAGGCGGCGCGGTCGGCGAAGCCGGTGGTGGCGGGGCGGGACGGGGGGCGCGCGGACCCGGTGGTGCGGATGGCGGACCGGCCGCCGCGACCGCTGGCTGCGGAGCGTCGTCGGTTCCGGGGGGGGGGTGGGGTGGACGGGCCCTTACGGGGCTGACCTCTTCGCGGTGCCTGCTACTGCGGTGCTGGTTGCCCCGTATTTGGCACTAGCAGCGAAGAGCTCTTTACGCCCCTACCAGGGCCCATCCACCCCACCCCGCCCCCTCGCGTCCGCCCAGCCGGGTCGGCCCTTGTCGGCCAGCCCCCTACCCGGGCAATCCGTGCCGGGTGATCGGGCGGGTGGGTGGGCGAAATCCCCGCGCCGAAGGCGCGGGCACCCCCACCGGCGGGCAGCCGGCAATGTTCCGTCACCGGATGGCGTTACACGAGTACAAAGCCGACTAGTGACAGGTAGCGATTCAGTCTCTAGGGTGCCTGAATATGGATATGCACACTGTGGTGGTGGAGACGACCGGCACAACCGCGGAAGACGTGATCGCCGTCGCCCGCGACGGCGCCCGCGTCGTCGTGTCGGAGGAAGCCCTCGCCGCCGTCGCCGCCGCGCGGCAGGTGATCGACGATCTGGCCGCCAAGCCGGACCCGGTGTACGGCGTCTCGACCGGCTTCGGCGCCCTCGCCGTGCGGCACATCAGCCCCGACCTGCGGGCCCAGCTCCAGCGCAACATCGTCCGCTCGCACGCCGCTGGCATGGGCCCGCGCGTGGAGCGCGAGGTCGTGCGGGCGCTGATGTTCCTGCGCCTGAAGACGCTCGCCTCCGGTCACACGGGCGTACGGCCCCTGGTCGTGGAGACCATGGCCGACATCCTCAACGCGGGTATCACCCCCGTGGTGCACGAGTACGGCTCGCTCGGCTGCTCCGGCGACCTCGCGCCCCTCTCGCACTGCGCGCTCACACTGATGGGCGAGGGTGACGCCGAGGGGCCCGACGGTGTGGTGCGCCCGGCGGCGCAGCTGCTCGCCGAGCACCGGATCGAGCCCGTGGAGCTGCGGGAGAAGGAGGGGCTCGCGCTGCTCAACGGCACCGACGGCATGCTCGGCATGCTCGTCATGGCCTGCGCGGACCTCTCCCGTCTGATCACCTCGGCCGACATCACCGCCGCGCTGTCCCTGGAGGCGCTGCTCGGTTCGGAGAAGGTGCTGGCCCCCGAGCTCCACACCATCCGCCCCCACCCAGGGCAGGGTGCGAGCGCCGCGAACATGGCGGCGGTGCTGGCCGGTTCCGGGCTCACCGGGCACCACCAGGACGACGCGCCGCGTGTCCAGGACGCGTACTCGATCCGCTGCGCCCCGCAGGTCGCCGGGGCGGGCCGGGACACCCTGGCCCACGCCCGGCTGGTGGCCGACCGCGAGCTGGCCGCCGCGGTCGACAACCCCGTGGTGCTGAGGGACGGCCGTGTGGAGTCCAACGGCAATTTCCATGGCGCGCCGGTGGCTTACGTCCTTGATTTCCTTGCGATCGCCGCTGCTGACCTTGCTTCCATTGCCGAGCGTCGGACCGACCGGCTGCTGGACAAGAACCGTTCGCACGGGCTGCCGGCCTTCCTGGCCGGGGACGCGGGGGTGGACTCGGGGCTGATGATCGCCCAGTACACCCAGGCCGCGCTGGTCAGCGAGATGAAGCGGCTGGCGGTCCCGGCGTCGGTGGACTCGATCCCGTCCTCCGCGATGCAGGAGGACCATGTCTCGATGGGCTGGTCGGCGGCGCGCAAGCTGCGGACGGCCGTGGCGGCGCTCGGCCGGGTCATCGCCGTGGAACTGGTCGCCGCGACGCGGGCGATCGAGCTGCGGGAGGGCCTGGAGCCGTCCCCGGCCTCGCGGGCGGCGCTGAAGGCCGTGCGCGCGGCGGGCGTGGAGGGGCCGGGCGGAGACCGGTTCCTGGCGCCGGACCTGGCGGCCGCCGAGGCGTTCGTCCGGGCCGGGGAGCTCGTCGCGGCGGTGGAGCCGGTGACGGGCCCGCTGGCCTGACGGGCGGGCTCGATCAGCGGGCGGCGGTGCGTGACCTGCGGGCGGCGCCCGTGACCAGCGCGCCGCCCGCGGCGACGAACGCTATGCCACCGAAGAGATACGGAGTGGTGTCCACGCTCCCGCTGGCCGCCAGCTCCTGGGCGGCGGCGGGGGCCGACGCCGCGACGGCGCCCTGCTGCTTCTCGGGACGCTCGGGCGTAGCGTTGGCAGTGGGGACGAACCACAGCGCGCACAGCACCGTGCCGGCGGCGACGGCGGTCAGCAGCGGGCGACGGGTGGTCACGGGATGAATCCCCCTAGCGACGACGGAGATTGATGGTCGTGAGCTGTGGCGCGTCCCGACTGACACGATGTTAGTGACACCGGCGGCCGGTGGGGAAGCCATGGGGTGCCGGCGGTCTTGTTAGCAGGGCTTTCGTCCTTTATCAAGACCCCGGTTGTGGCCCCCGTCGCCCCAGAGGCTTTACTGGCGTGGTCTTTCCCACAGTTTGCCGATGAGTGGAACCGGCCCAAACGGTGCAGGCGTTCCCTTATGTAGTAGCCGGGATACGTGTAGCCCCACGAGCCCCACGATCGGCTCGGGGGATTCCGGGGTCCAGGAGCAATGGAGAAGCGTGTGATGACGTACGGCAAGCGCCGCAAGGGCCTGGTGGCCGCGGCCGCTGTGCTCGGCGGGGTACTGACTCTGGCCGCCTGTGGCGGCGACGGCGACGACGCCAAGGGTGGCGGTGACGCCAAGGGGAAGTCCCAGGGCCAGGTCGATGCCGCGGCCGCCAAGGACGCCTCCAAGGCGCAGATCAAGATCACGCCCAAGGGCGGTACCAACAACGCCGGCATCACGACCGACGCCGTGGCCGTCACCGTCAGTGACGGTGAGCTCACCAGCGTCAAGATGACGACGGACAAGGGCACCCCCGTCGAGGGTTCAATATCTTCGGACAAGAAGTCCTGGAAGCCGAACAAGCAGCTCGAGCGTTCGACCAAGTACAAGATCGTCGCCGAGGCGAAGGACTCCAAGGACCGCAAGGCCACTGAGAACTCCTCCTTCTCCACAGTCTCTCCCGACAACAGCTTCATCGGCTCCTTCACGCCGGAGGACGGCTCCACGGTCGGCGTCGGCATGCCCGTGTCGATCAACTTCGACAAGCCGATCAAGAACCGGAAGGACGTCCAGTCCCACCTGGAGGTCACCAGCACCAGCGGCCAGAAGGTCGTCGGTCACTGGTTCGGCGACCAGCGCATCGACTTCCGGCCGCAGGAGTACTGGAAGGCCAACTCCGAGGTCACGCTGAAGATGGACCTCGACGGCGTCGAGGGCGGCCCGAACATCAAGGGCGTCCAGAAGAAGACCATCAAGTTCAAGATCGGCCGTGCGCAGGTCGCCACCGTCGACGTCAAGACGCACCAGATGACGGTCGTCCGGGACGGTCAGACCATCAGGACCATCCCGATCTCGGCGGGCAGCCCCGAGAACAAGACGTACAACGGCAAGATGGTGATCTCGGAGAAGTTCGTCGAGACCCGCATGGACGGCTCGACGGTGGGCTTCGCCAAGTCCGACGGCAAGGGCGAGTACGACATCAAGGACGTGCCGCACGCCATGCGCCTGTCCACGTCGGGCACGTTCATCCACGGCAACTACTGGGGCAGCGGCATCTTCGGCGTCTCCAACACCAGCCACGGCTGTGTGGGCCTGGAGGACAAGCAGGGCGCCAACGACCCGAACACCCAGGGTGCCTGGTTCTACAGCAACTCCATCATCGGTGACGTCGTCGACGTCAAGAACTCCGGTGACCGCACCATCTCCCCGGACAACGGCCTCAACGGCTGGAACATGGACTGGGCGCAGTGGGTCGCGGGCAGCGCGACCGGCGCGTGAGCGTCCGGCTCCTCCGGCTCCTCTCCTGAGAGCTTGAAGGGGCCCTCCCGGCGGATTCGTCCGCCGGGAGGGCCCCTTTGTCGTTGGTCAGCCGTACCAGGTGACGTTGCGGACGTAGACGCGGCGGTGACGGGGTACGGCGAGGAAGCTGATGAAGCCGCGCCCACTGAGAACGTCGAATTCCCTCAACCCGCCTTCTCTGTCGACGGGTCTGCCCACCTTCGCCGAGTCGCCCCCGAGCGCGGCGAGCTCCGTGGCCGTCGCTCCACCTCCGCCACGACTCCCGGTGGCAGCCCCGCCGTGACGTGCCCCTCGTCCGGGTCGTACTCCCACGTCCACTCGGTCACAGCCCGGCCTCTGCCTCCGCCGCCTCCCGGATCCGCCGGATCTCGGCCATTGCTTCCGCCGGGTCCTGTGCTCCCTCGTCCACGATCCGCTCCAGTTCGCGCAGTCGGGCGGCGCGCACAGGGTGGCGTTCGATCGCGACGAAGACCGCCCAGGAGCGGACGAATGCACGCAGCGGGGCGAGGCTCTGGGTCTGCTGAGCGTTTGTCGTCGCCTCGAAGAGATGCTGGGTGAGCGCGGGGATCCGGCTCGGGGCGATCCGGGCCACGGCCGCTCGAAGGGCGTCCGGGGAGAGCTCGGGCATGGGAATCAACGGTCCGTACGGGCCGTCGGGCTGCGCACTCACAGTGGCCTCCGTCGAGAGCAGTCGTCCTTCGCAACCGTACTCCCGAGGCGAGGCGGGCATAGGCGTTCACGACGTACGGCTGTTCCGTGGCATCGCATGGAAATCCGAACGACAGCGTGGAGCTCGCGTCGTAGCGTGCGCGGAATGAGTGAACTGCTGTGTCTGAGCGATTGTCCGTCCGAGAGCGAGATCGACGGCTGGCATGCCGTCATGGCCGCCGCGCATGCCCGTGACCTGCCCGCCGTGCCGGGGCCCGGGCGGGTGGAGACGGCCGGGGTGCTGTGTGTGACGGAGGGCGACAGCCGGTACGTACGGCTGGCGGTGCCGGCGGAGGGCGGGGCGTACGCGGGGGTCGTCTCGTTGCGGCTGTTCGACGGCGAGGAGAACCGGAGGACGGCCTGGGTCGAGCACCTCGCCGTCCGGCCGGAGCTGCGGAACCGCGGCATCGGGACGCGCCTGTGGCAGGAGGTGCGGGCGATTCTGGAGCGGGAGCAGCGGACCGCGGTGGGCATCCAGGTCGAGATCGGCGGCGCGGGCGAGAAGTTCGCGCTCGCGCACGGTTTCGGCTGTGCCATCCCACTGGTGATGTATGTGCAGGATGTGGCGGGGGAGGAGGCCGAGGAGCCGGCTCTGCCGGAGGGGTATCGCTTCGTCGAGTGGGACGGCGCCGTGCCCGACGAGTTCGCCGTCCCCTTCGCGGCCGTCCGCGACGCCATGTCCGACAGCCCCTGGGGCGACTTCGAGGAGGAACGGCCGCGCTGGGACGCCGCGCGGTCCCGCGCCTTCCAGCAGCTCGTCGTCGACCGGGGCGGGGAGATGCTCACGGTCGTCGCGGTCGCGCCCGACGGCTCGTTCGCCGGTTACACCGAGCTCGTGCGGCGCTCCCCGGACGGCTCGCGGGCCATCCAGTACGGCACCGCCGTCGCCGCCGCCCACCGCGGGCTCGGCCTGGGCCGGGCGGTCAAGCTGCGGATGCTGCGGCTCGTGGGCGAGGGGCGGATGCCCGTCCGGGAGATCGTCACGGGCGTCTCCGACGACAACGGCCCCATGCGCGCCGTGAACAAGCTCCTCGGCTACCGCCCCGAGCGCTCCGTGGGGGTCTTCCAGGCCAGGCTCTGACCCAGGCTCCAAGCCGGGCTCCGACCCCGGGCGTGTGCCCTGCCTGCGGTGATGCGGGAAGATGGGATTCCACTCAGGCGCATCCCCGGCGCCCGGGCCCCCGAGGAAGCGAGCCCCCACCGTGCACAGCACCGAGTCGCCCCTGGAAACCGTCTCCGCGGCCGTACGCGGGCTGCGGGCGGCGCACGGGGACGATCTCGACGACGCCGTCTACGCCGCCGCCTCCACCCTGGCCGCCGCCCCGGCCGGCTGGGAGGCCATCAGCGGCGCGGTCGTCCGGCACGGCTCCGCGACCGTGCGGCGGGCCTGGGAGTACGGCTGGCAGCCCGCCGACGTCGTCCGGCTCGTACGGCGGGAACTGCCCGCCGCCGAGACCCGGTTCGCCGTCGCCCTCATCGCCGCCGAGGGCAGGCGCTACGCGCCGGAGACGCTCGACGCCCGCTGGGTCGCCCAGCTGGAGGAGCTCGACGCGCGCGCCTGGTGGGAGACGGACGACACCTTCCTCGACGGCTTCGCGGAGCGCGAGCGGCTGAGCCGCTTCGAGACCGCCGTCCGCGCCCTGGGCGCGCTGCGGCTGATCGACAGGCTGCCGAGGATAGGCGGCGTCGGCCCGCTGCCCGGCACCGGCGGGCACGTCCGCACGGCCGCCGAGGCCGTGGAACCCCGGATGCTCGGCCGCGTCCGGGCGCTGCTGGCCAAGGCGGAGTCGACGCAGTTCCCGGAGGAGGCGGAGGCCCTGTCGGCCAAGGCCCAGGAGCTCATGGCCCGGCACTCCATAGACGAGGCCCTGCTCGCCGCCGGCGCGGCCGCCGCCGGGGACGGGCCGGGCGCCTGCCGGATCGGCGTCGAGGGCCCGTACGAATCCGCCAAGGCCCTGCTCCTGGACGCGGTGGCCGCCGCCAACCACTGCCAGGCGGTGTGGTCCAGCGAGTACGGCTTCTCCACCGTCGTCGGCTTCGACGCCGACCTGGAGCTGGTCGAGCTCCTCTACACCTCCCTCCTCGTCCAGGCCACCGCCGCCATGGGCCGCGCCGCCGACGAGCACCACGCCCGTGGCCGCTCCCGCAGGACCCGCGACTTCCGGGAGTCCTTCCTGATCGCCTACGCGGGCCGCATCGGCGACCGGCTGTCCTCGGCCGTCCGCGACGTGGCCGCCGAGGAGACCCGGCCCGAGGTGCTGCCCGTGCTGGCCGCCCGGGACGTGGCGGTCGGCGAGACCGCCGGGCGGCTCTTCCCCGAGACCACCTCCCACCGGCTCAAGGGCCGCGACGCCGACGGCTGGGCCCGCGGCACCGAGGCCGCCGACGCGGCCCGCCTGGCGGGCGGCCGGTAAGGGGCGCCCCGTAAGGGGCGCGGGGAACTGCGCGATCAGCCCCCACCGGGCCGCAGGTGACCGGACCGCGCTGGCTATCGCCCGTCCGGCGGCGTGAAATACGCCCCCGGCGCCACCCCCACCCCCCGCCGGAACGCCGCGACGAACGCGCTCGGCGACCCGTACCCCACCCGCCGCGCCACCGCGGACACCGTGGCCCCCGCCGCGAGCAGCGGCATCGCCGCCTCCAGCCGCAACTGGGTGCGCCACCGCCCGTACGACATGCCCGTACCCTCCGCGAAGGCCCGCGCCAGCGTCCGGCCGCTCGCGCCCACCAGTGCGCCCCACTGCGCGAGCGTGCGCCCGTCCGACGGGTCCGCGCGCAGGGCCTCCGCCACCCGCCGGGCCCGGGGGTCGGCGGGCATCGGCGCCCTGACCGTCGTCACCGAGACGGGACGCAACTGGTCCAGCAGGACGTCCTCCGCGCGCTGCCGCGCCCCCGTGTCGAGGCCCTCCTGCGACAGATGCCCGATCAGCTCCCGTAACAGCCCGGAGACCGCGATGACTTGCGGCGCCTCCCAGCCGAACGGACAGCGGTCCGGCCAGAAGTACAGACTCCGCATCAGCGCGGCGCACGTGGCGCCCGTGGCGTGCGGGACGCCCGCCGGGATCCACAGCGCGACGGTCGACGGCAGCACCCACGTACGGCCCCCGGCGCGCACGGCCAGGACGCCGCGCGGCGCCCACGCCAGCTGATGGGCGCTGTGCCGGTGGACGTCGAACCACTCGTCCTCGCCGAGCGTGAAGCTCCCGACGGCTATGGCACTGCCGGCGGGGGCGACGACGTGGCCGGCGGTCTGTCCTTTCGGCGACATGACTTGGCCTCCTGGCCCGTATACGACACGGTCACCTGATTCCTAGCCTCGTCGCATGCCGATGAATCTCGTTCACCGCCGTCTGTGCAGTTCCGAGAAGTGGGCCCGGGCCGTCGAGGACCGTCTCCTGCCGTGGGCCCTGGAGGGGGTGCCGCTCGGGCCCGACGCCCTGGAGATCGGGCCGGGTTACGGGGCCACCACGCGCGTCCTGCTGCGCCGGGAGGGCGTGGCGCGACTGAGCGTCGTCGAGGTCGACGCGGCGTACGCGGCCGGGCTGCGCCGCGAGTTCGGCGACCGGGCCGAGGTCGTGCACGGCGACGGCACCGCCCTGCCCTGGCCCGACGGCCGCTTCGACTCGGTCGCCTGCTTCACCATGCTCCACCACGTCCCCTCGCCCGCCCGCCAGGACGCCCTCTTCGCCGAGGCGCACCGCGTGCTGCGCCCGGGCGGCGTCTTCGCCGGCTGCGACTCGCTGAGCAGTCGGCGCTTCCGGTTCATCCACTGGGGCGACACCTGTGTGCCGGTGCCGCCCGCGACACTGGAGACGCGGCTGCGGGCGGCGGGGTTCGCGGAGGCGACGGTGGAAGTGGGGACGGGTAGCTTCCGCTTCCGGGCGATACGGGCGGGGCAACGGGCGGGGTGACGGGCGAGGCAGGGGGGCTTGCGTCAGCCGATCGTCACCCGCACCACGCGGCCGGAGGCCTCGGTGACGAACAGCTCGCGGCGTCCGTCGTGGTCGCCGAACGCACGCGGCACCCGGACGCTCGTCGGCATCCGCAGCCCGTCCACCAGCACGCAGGACCGTCCGGTCGCCGGGTCCACCCGGATCAGCTCGCCGCTCCGGAAGGCCGCGACCACCAGGCCGTCGCCGAAGAAGGTGAGGTCGTCGAGGAACTTGCCGTCCAGGACGGTGTGGCTGAGCCGGGTGACGGTGGTGTGCCGCGCCGGGTCGGCCAGGGGGACGCGTACGACCGGGGACGAGCCGTTGACGAGGACGCTCGCGTAGAGCTGGTCGCCGACGATCTCCAGGCCGTTGGCGCCGAAGACGTCCGCCTTCCTCGTCCACTCCTCGTCCCGGGTGCCGTCCGGCCGGACCTTGAGGATGCCGGTGGCCAGCTCACGGCTGAGGTAGAGATTGCCGGCGGAGTCGATGGCGAGACCGTTGATCCCGGGGGTGCCGCCGAAGACCTTCTCGGGGCGGGGCTCGGTCGCGGCGGGGTCGAAGCGCATGACGCCGCCGTCCCGCATCAGTGGACTCACCCCGAAGTTGACGTACATCATCCCGTCCGGGCCCCGGCGGATCGCGCCGGGCCCGGGCACGGTGAAGGACGCCTTCAGCGTCCCGTCCGGGGCGTACCCCTCGACGCGGTTCCGGACTATGTGCGAGACCCAGAGGGTGCCGCGTCCGTCGAACTCCAGGTTCTCGCGCCAGTCCAGCAGCGGCACGCCGCCGTCCCGGAACACGGTCACGGCCGTCCGCGCCCCGCAGTGGTCCGGCCCGGCGGCGTTCGCCGCCTCCGGCCCGCCAACGGTCAGCGCGGCCACCAGACTTCCGACGATCGCGAGTGAACGCATGGGTCTGCGTATGGATCTACGTATGGATAAAGGCATAGGCATGCGCCCCGTTGTACCGGCAGCCGCAGGCAACCCACCAGCCATTCGTCCGCCAAAGGCCTCTGAGATCATCTCCCGGTGATACCCAGCACCACAGCCCGCTTCGCCGGTGACTTCGAGGCCCATCTCACCGTCCGTGCCGACGGGCCCGCGACCGTGACCGCGCTTGAGCGGTACGCGGCCGGCCACGGCATGAAGTGCGCGCACATCGTGCTGGACCGGGGCCGGACGCCCAGCCAGCCGATGCTCACACTGCGCGGCTCCGGGCGGCTGCCCGTGGTGCGCGAGGCGGTGGAGGGCGCGGCACGCGGGGTGCGGGAGGCCGGGTTCGCGGTCGTCCGGACGAAGATCGAGGCGACCCCGTGGGCGGAGGGCGTTCCCGGCACCGACGCCGAGGCGGCGGCCCTCGGGGCGCGGTACTACTTCGAGCACCACGTGAAACTCCTGCTTACCCCCGGCACGGACACCTCTCCCCTCACGGCGCTCGCCGAGGCCCACGGCGCGCACCTCTCGCGCAACGCCCGCCGGGTGCGGGCGGACGGTCGCGCCGAGCGGTTCGTCACCCAGCGGTGCCGCCTGGTGGGCCGCCCGGCGGCGGAGGAACGGCTGGACGCGCTGCTGGCGGCCCTGCGCGACGCCGGGTACGACGTGGCTTCCAGCGAACGGGAGTTCGTCGTGCACGACAGTGACGAGTCGGTCGACGACGGCTGGATCATCGAGGAAACGGGGAGAAACGCATGACGGCGACACCGTGGGAGAAGTTCTCGTACGGACCGTGGAAGGCGACGACGGTCGTCCCCCAGCTCCCGCCCGACGAGGCCACCCGGCAGGAGAAGGACCTGCCGGCGACGCTGCGCCCGGTGCCCGGCGAGGGCGTCGTACAGCATCCCGTGTACGACCCGGCGGCCAACCATCACGTCCTGGGCATGCGGCTGAGCGAGCCCCGGTTCACGGACCCGGACCGGGGCGAGGCCTGGTTCGCGGCCCGCCGCCACGCCCTGGACCACGTGCTCGCGGCGGTCGCGGACTCCCCGTGGGCCGAGCACCTGGTGCTGCGCGGCAGCGTGCTGCTCAAGGGGTGGTTCGGCGACGCGGCCCGCGAGCCCGGCGACCTGGACTTCGTCGTCGTCCCCGACACCTGGCAGCTGGAGGACGACCGCACGGACGCCATGCTCGACGGCATCGCCCGCGCCGCCGAGGCCGCCTCGCGCGCCACCGGCGGTCCCGTCCGCATCGACGCGGCGGGCGCGGTCGGCGACGAGATATGGACGTACGACCGGGCGCCGGGCCGCCGGCTCGTCCTGCCCTGGACGGCCGGGACGGAGGGACTTCCTCCAGGCACCGTCCAGCTCGACTTCGTCTTCAACGAGACGCTGCCCGCCCCGCCCGTACGCACCGCGATCCCGCCCCTCGGCGGCGGCGCGGGCGGACCCGTCTCCCTCATGGCGGCGAGCCCGGAACTCTCCCTCGTATGGAAGATCCTGTGGCTGGTGAGCGACATGCACCCCGAGGCCAAGGACCTCTACGACGCGGTCCTCCTCGCGGAGAGCGTGACCGTGCCGTACGAGCTGCTGGACCGCGTCCTCACGGAAGCGGGGGAGTGGTCCGACCTCCCCTACATCCTCGGCCATGCTGGCGAGGTCGACTGGCCCGAGTTCGAGAAGGACTACCCGGACAACCCGGAGACCGGCGGCGGCTACCTGCTGCGCCTCGTCGTCGCCCTGTCCCGTGGCTATGTGCCGGACGAGGCCGGCGCGTACGCCCGGCTGGCCATCGCCTTCGAGGACGTCACGGCCGTCCTGCGCGAGGAGCGCGCGGCGGGCGGCATGGAGGCCGTCGAGTCGTGGTTCGCCCGCCGCGTGGTGTCCAGCATCTGCGCCCTGATCGCCGTGCGCGAGCTGCTGGGCGGCCGCTCCGGGTGCACCCTGCGCGAGGCGGCGGACGTGGTGGTGTCCTTCCGTGACCGGAGCCGTGGCGAGGACCGCCCGGCCGTCAGGCCGTACCACGGCGACCCCCACCACCTCGCGGCACGGCTGGAGGAGATGGGGTAGCCGGGACAAGCCCTCAGGCGCGGGCGCGCAGGGCGAACATCAGCGGGATCCTGGGCTCGTCGTCCGGCAGCCGCCACCAGCCGCATTCGTCCCGCACCATGGAGGGGAACCGCTGCCAGGGCAGCAGATCGGTCTCCCGCAGGAGATCCACGGTCAGCCCCGCGCCGGTGACGGCGGTGACGACCTCGCCGATCCCGTGCCGCCACTCGAAGCTCGTCGTCGCCTCGCTCAGGGGCGGGCCGTCGGTGTACGTGTGGGGGTTGTCGCTGCGGATCGGGCCGCGCCCGCCCAGGTAGTCGTGCGCGAGCAGCAGGTCGTGCTCCCCGGGCCGGCCCACCGGGCCGAGCGAATCGAGCAGCGGATGGAACTCCACCACGTACAGCACACCGCCCGGGCGCAGCAGATCACGGACCGTTCCCGCCCAGGCGGCCAGGTCCGGCAGGTAGCACAGGGCGCCCTTGCCGGTGTAGACCACGTCGAACCGCCGCCCGCCGAGCGCCTCGACGGCCCGGTGGACATCGGCCCGGACGAACTCCACGTCGCGGCCCGACTCCTCCGCGAGGCGCCGCGCCTGCGCCACGGCCTCCCCGGAGAAGTCCAGCCCGACCGTGTGCGCCGCGCCCCGGGCGGGGAACGCCTGGGTCTCGGTGCCCAGATGGCACTGGAGGTGCAGCACCCGCCGCCCGGCCAGCCCGCCCAGGTCCTCCCACTCGAAGGGGGCGAACCAGTCCTCGGGGGAGCGGGAGCCGTCCAGCCCGTAGAAGGCGCTGGCCACGTGCACGGGGGTACGGGCGTCCCAGTTGCGCCGGTTGGCGCGCAGCATCTCTTCCTCGGTCGTCATGGGACCGTTCTACCGGCTTGCCGTTCAACCGGCCGGGAGACGTAGTTGGTTCCCTAGTGACAAAAACGTATCCGTGCCCTTCGATGTGCGTGACCGTCCCATCACACACAGGAAGTGATCGCATGCTGCGCGCGTTACGTGCCCTCGGCCTCGCTGTTCTCACGGCAGGTCTGACCCTCACCGCGGCCCCGGCCGCGACCGCCGCCCCGGCCGCCGCCACTGCGGCCGAACGGCAGCTCACCCCCATCGGCGGCGGCACCGGGATCATCTTCCGGATCACGCCGACCCCGGAGGAGCGCCAGAGCTTCTTCGTCTGCA
Source organism: Streptomyces hesseae (assembly GCF_031845785.1). Lineage (NCBI taxonomy): Bacteria > Bacillati > Actinomycetota > Actinomycetes > Kitasatosporales > Streptomycetaceae > Streptomyces > Streptomyces hesseae. The sequence continues at coordinate 101,209 of NZ_JAVRFI010000020.1, read as the reverse complement.
CCCTCACCGCCGTCGGCCGCGACGACGCCGGCAACCTGGTCGGCCTGACCAACGCCCACTGCTTCATCGACGAGAAGGGCAACAAGCTCGTCGGCGAGAAGGTCTACCGGGACACCTCCCCCGCCGGCACCGCGGCCGCCCCCGCCGACCTCAACGCCAGCCGCCCCGACCTGGAGACCGGCCCCATCGGCACGATCACCTACGTCAGCACGCCCAACAACCTGCTCAACGCCGGTCCCAAGGGCCTCGACTTCGCGGTCATCAAGCTGGACGAGTCGAGAGTCGCCCCCACCGCCACCGTCGGCGGAGTGACCATCTCCTCGATAGGCGCCCCGCCCCCCAACGGCACCCGTATGTGCAAGCAGGGCCACCGGACGGGCCTGACCTGCGGCATCAAGCTGGGCACCCACGACATCTGGTTCACCCACCTCATCTGGACCAACGGCGGGGACTCCGGCTCCCCCGTGGTCAGCGGCCAGACGCTGGTCGGCAACGCCTGGGGCGTACAGCACAGTTCGGCGATCCTGGACATCATCGCGGAGATGAACGCCAACGGCGGCGTGGGCGCGGGCTTCCACCTCGCGGTCTGAGCGGTTCGAGCCGCGGCCCTAGGACGGAAGTCCCAGCCGGAGATCCACACAGCGGCGGAGCCGGGGCCGGGGCGGTGGCTGAAAGGGTGGTGATCCTCCGATACCCACCGGAACCGCCTGGGAGATCAGATGGAGCCCGCGACCAGCCGTGACGTGACCACCCCCGCCACTGCCCCCGACGCATCGGCAGTACTGCGACTGATGGAGGAGGCGTTCGGATTCCTCCACTCCGCCGCCCTGCGGACCGCCGCGCGGCTCCGGCTCGCCGACCGCCTCGCCGACGGACCGCGCACCCCCGCCGAACTCGCCGAGGCCACCGGCACCGACGGCACGGCACTGCGCCGGCTGCTGCGGCTGCTGGCGTCGCGCGGCGTCTTCGAGGAGGACGGGACGGGCGCGTTCGGGCTGACCCCCGCCGCGTCCGTCCTGCGCACGGACATACCGGGCTCGCTCCACGCCACGGTGCTCCTGCTCACCGACGACATGTTCCTGCGCCCTGCGGCCGACCTCGCCGAGACGGTCCGCACCGGGGAATCCGCCTTCCCCAGGGTCTTCGGCACCCCGTTCTTCCAGCACCTCGAAACCGACAGCGCGGCCCGCGAGGTCTTCGACGCCGGGATGGCGGCCTTCTCCGGCCCGCTCGACGACGTGGTCGCCGCCGCGTACCCGTTCCCGGACCGGGGCACGGTCGTGGACGTCGGCGGCGGCCGGGGCGGACTGCTCCGCTCCGTCCTGCTGCGCCACCCCGGCCTGTCGGGCGTCCTCTTCGACCAGGCGCCGGCGCTGCGCGAACCCCTGCTCGACTTGGCGGAGCTGACGGGACGCTGGCGGGCCGAGCCCGGGGACTTCTTCGCCGCCGTCCCGAAGGGCGACATCCACGTCCTCAAGCACGTCCTGCCCGACTGGAGCGACGACGACTGCGTCCGCATCCTGCGCTCCTGCCGCCGGTCCCTCGCCCCGGGCGGCCGTGTCCTGATCGTCGACGCCGCCCCACCGGCGGGCAACGCCCCGCACCCGGGCAAGGACCTCGACATCCTGATGCTGACCGCCCTCGGCGGCAGCACCCGCACCCCCACGGAGCTAGCCACCCTCTTCACCCAAGCCGGCCTCCGCCACGTCCGCACCCTCCCCACCCCGGGCTTCGCCTCGATCGTGGAGGCGGAGGCGGAGGCGGCGACGGTCTGACGCACCGGTGGGCTAACCGGCCCAGGGCCGGTGGGCCGCCCGTCAGCCGTCGGCCTTGGCCATGCCCACCGGGCAGGAGACGCCCGTCCCTACGGGGGTGTAGCCATGTGACCCATGACGACTGCCAAGGCGACACGAGCCGCGTTCTACGTACGGATCAGCCAGGACCGGGGAGGCGCCGGGCTGGGCATCGCCCGACAGGAAGAAGACTGCCGGGCGTTGTGCGCCCGCAAGGGCTGGGACGTGGTCGACGTTTACCCGGACAACGACGTCAGCGCGTACTCGGGAGCTCCGCGGCCGAAGTGGCAGGAGCTCATGGAGGACATCGACCAAGGGGCTCGTGGACGCGGTGGTCTGCTGGCACGTGGACCGGCTCACGCGTACGCCGCGTGAGCTGGAAGACGTGATCGACTTAGCGGACAAGCGTGGGCTGGAGCTGGCGACCATCAGCGGTGAGATCGACATCGCGACCCCGACCGGCCGCCTGATCGCCCGCATATTGTCGTGGCCAAGCATCCGGCTGACCATGATCCGGGCCGGAGGCGCACATAACGGGGCCGCTCGCTGGTCCCGTCATCGGACTCGCCGGGCGTCTCTAGGGCAAGAGTTCGCCCACCAATCGGGGAACTATCAGCCCTTACAAGCCATTTCATTTGGCGAGTCGGCGGACTTTGTGAACTTTTTAACTTGATGGGCCGGTTCGTGCCGAACCCGTCCGCGTTATCCGTACGCGGTGATCTATCCGCCCCGCCGTCCTGGGTCGAGTCGCGCTCTCGGACCGATCCGACCTGCGAGAAAGACTCCCATGTCCCAGCCTCAGATGTCTCAGCCCCAGTGGACGAACCCCGCGTCCAAAAAGCGCATGTCGACGACGAAGATCGTGCTGCTCGTGCTGGCCGGTGTGATGGCCCTGGTCTTCGCGGGCTGTACGGCACTCGTCGTGGGCGTGGGCAAGGCCGTCGACGACGAGGTGAGCGGTCAGCCGAAGAAGGTGTCGGGCAAGGGAGCCGACGACGGTAAGCCGGCCGCGCTCGGTAGGGACACCGTGAAGCTCAACAACGGCCTGGAGGTCGCCCCGGGCATCCCGGAGAAGTACTTTCCGGACGAGACCGCTGCCTCCACCGGCGCGTTCAACTACAAGGTGCGGGTGACGTTCGCCAATAACGGCGACAAGGACATCGACCTCAGCATTGCCAACATCAAGGCTGCCACCGATGGCGGCGCCACCAAGGAGATCGTCGACAGCGCAAACAATGTCGGCATGCTGATGAACGGCGGCACGCTTGCCCCTGGGCAGACCACGAAGATGACGTTCGGCTTCTCGACGGAGAAGAAGCCGACGTACGCGAACGTGGATGTTACTCCAGGGCTATTCAAGACGGCCCACTTCACCTACAAGTTCTGATGGCCAGGACGACACGCAGAGGACACACGACGCTGCCCATTCAGGGCTTGGCCAGACTGGCGGTGCTCGTGGCGCATACCAAGCCGCCTCACCCGGTCTGCCGCAGCTCACCCGCGCTCCGGACCAGGTCCGCCACTGCGCGCACGGTCTCCGTCGGCCACAGCAGCCGTACGACCCCCGAGCCGTCCGCCCGTGTCTGCGCCGAACTCACCAGGTCCGCCGTGTCCGGACCGGCGGTGACAAGGACACCGTTCAGCTCTGCCGCAGCGTCCCTGGCGTCGCGCCAGCCGCCGACGTAGTCCACGCCGCGCACCCAGAGCACGGCATCCGGGTCGAACTCGCAGCCCGTCGCCTCGAATGCCTCTTCACCCGGCGCGGACATCTCCCACCCCTTCAAGCTTGGCTGAATACGGATCATGCAGAGGGGCACATCGTCTGAGGACATGACGAGAGCCCCGGCACCATCGGCACCGGGGTCCTCGCGGATCCCTGCCGGACCACCCCAAGCCCGCCAAGGATGCGGGGTGGTCCGGCTCTGCTGCTTTGTGGTGCGGCCAGGTTCCCCAGGGGAGTTGGGGAACCTGGCCGCTGTCTCCCTTCGACGCGATGAGCCGGTCCGCCCGTGAGTCGGCAGGGACGGATACCGCTCATGGGCGGTCGCGTCGGAGGAGTCAGGAAGCGGAGCCGTCGTTCAGCCGACGTTTTCCGCCCGGTCCGGCGGAGTCCTGTCCACCCGTTGGGCTCGCGTGTAGCGGATCGCCGCGATCCTGAAATCCTGGTGTCCAGTGGCACGTACGTGCCCGGCAGCCCACAGGTCCGCGTCATTCGCGTCGGACTCGTGCTCGGAGCACTGCTGACACGCCCAGCACTCAGCGAGGTGGAAGAGTAGGTCCGGCCCCTCGTTCAGCGGGCGCAGCACCTACTCGTCGACTGGTTCGCTCATCAGCGGTTCCCACGTCGTGGATTGCGCCAGCCGCGCTCAACCGTCACCTGGTCGTCGCGGCCGACGCGCATCGGGTCCCCGTCCTTGAACACGACGATGACATCGTGCCCGCGTTCGCGGACCGCTTTCACTTCCCGCCGGTCGCGGCCGTCGTCGACCACGTCGCCGCTCCGCAGCATGTACGCCAGCAGACGCATCACAGCCACCTCCCGCCCGGCACGGTGATCACGGCCCAGACGGACTTGCCCACGCCGCATCGTGCCCTCACGCCCCAGCGGTCTGTGAGCGCCTCGACCAGGACCAGGCCACGGCCTCCCACCCCACCCGGGGCTCGCAATCGGGGGAGGCGGCGCTCGTCGGCATCGTCCACGGCAAGCCGCACGCCCTCGGCGCCGTGGCAGAACGATGTCTCGATGTGCCGGTCCTCCACCTGCGGATGCCTGATCGCGTTCGTGACCAGCTCCGACAGGACCAGCACGGCCGGTTCCTCGATCTCGGTCAGTCCCCAGTCCGCCAGGGCCGAGCGCAGTTCATCGCGCGCCAAGCCGACGGATCTTCCCTCTGTCTCCCAGCGTTGTACACGGCGCGTTCCGCCGCACCTGACAGCCGTACTGGCCCCACTCATAGGTCTCGACCGTCCTTCGAGAGCACGGGTAAGTGACGTGAGCGCAGGTAGGACCGCAGGTGCAGCAACGGACCTGAGCCCGTGAGGGTCTCCTGTCGCTCATGCAGCGAGGATCGTGCCGGTGATCGGGACGGGGAAACCTCCCCCAAACCCCATTCCGGGACGTCCCGCAGGCGGTAGAACGTCCCTAGTGATGTCCCCGACGCCGGGAGAGACTGAGATGTCGAACGAGAGGCTTCGAGCCGCCATGACAGCCGGAGGATGGACGTGCGCCACCCTTGCGGCGAAGACGGAAGTTGATCCCAAGTCCGTTGAGCGTTGGGTGAATCAGGGGCGCGTACCTCGGCGTGCGACTGCTGTGCGGGTGGCGGAGGTGTTAGGAGAGAACGTGCACGCACTTTGGCCGGCGCTGCGGCAGGCACGTGCCGCACGCGCCGTCAGTCCTGAGCTGGTCGCGCTCTACGATCAGCGCGCGGACGTTCCGGTTTCCCGCTTCACCGACCTGTTCGCCCAGGCCCGCGAGCACATCGACGTACTCGTCTACGCTGCCGTCTTCCTGCACGAGGCGTACCCCCGCCTCAACGATCTCCTTCGTGAGCGGGCCGCTGAAGGATGCTCGATCCGGATCGCGTTGGGTGACGCCGACAGTGAGAACGTTCGGCAGCGCGGCGAGGAAGAGCGGTTCGGTCACGGTATTGAATCCCGGTGTCGACTGGCCCTGATGCATTACCGGCCGTTGGTCGGGGTGCCCGGAGTCGAGATCCGGACCCACGGGACGGCGCTGTACAACTCCCTCTACCGGGCGGATGATCAACTCTTGGTCAACGCCCACGTCTGGGGAGCGAACGCGTTCGCATCGCCTGTCTGGCACCTCCGCCGTAGCGGTGACGGAGGAGTCTTCGACACGTACGCGCAGAGCTTCGACGCGGTGTGGGCGACAGCGACGCCCGCCCAGGAGGAGTGACGTGTCCCGCACCGAGTACTACGACGACCCGGAGGCCCCCGAGCCCAACAGCATGGTCGTCGCCGCATCCGCCGTTGTCACCGACGAGCAAGGCCGCATCCTGCTGCAACGACGGCGCGACAACGACCTCTGGGCCCTGCCTGGCGGCGGCATGGAGATGACCGACTCCCTTCCCGGCACGGCCGTGCGCGAGGTCAAGGAGGAGACCGGTTTGGATGTGGAGATCACGGGCCTGGTCGGCACCTACACCGACCCGCGCCACGTGATCGCCTACTCCGACGGGGAGGTGCGGCGGCAGTTCAACGTCTGCTTCACCGCACACGTGACGGGCGGGGAGCTCACGATCTCCGACGAGTCCACCGAGCTACGGTTTGTCCACCCTGACGAGATCGCCGAACTCCCCATGCACCACACCCAACAGCTCCGTATCCAGCACTTCCTGGAGCACCGGGAGCACCCCTACCTGGGGTGATAGCACTTGAGACGGTTGGGCTTCCATCGTTGTCTACGGCTGTCCTGAAGGTGTGTACGCTCTGTCACGGTCTCGCGGTGGAAGATCTGGCCGCCATTTCCAGATAGGGCGACCGTACCTACGACATAGATCACGGTGAAGTCGGAGCCTGGTGATCCAACGCATTGCTTTCCGTGATGAGTACCGGACGTACAAGGGTGTAGCCATGATCAGGCGAGGAGTAAATTCCCCGCTGGGAAGGTTGAGGTCTACCCGGGCCAGTCCTTGAACTCGCCCTCGTTGGTGTGGGGGGGGGTGGTGGCGTGTGGCGACCTGGAAGACGTCCCTCGCTACTCTCTCAGGCCGATTGACACGTGGAACCGCAAGGGCTCTGCGCGTGAGATCTTCTGGGACGCCGGTGTAACCCAAACTGTCCGATTCATTGATCTTCAGAATGAGACGGTGCAGCCAACCTGAACCCGACCCCATGCGCCCGCCGGTCCAAGTTGTCTGGAGCAAGTGCTCGGTCGATCCGCAGAGCATGAGGTCCACCGTGGCTGCTGAACCGCTGCGATCGCCGGGGAGGGTGCCGCAGAACAGGACTACGTCGTCGAGGTCGGGAAGCTCGCTGTCTTCATGGGCGGTGCCCCATCCCATCTCGAGGTCGAAGTAGACCCACTCGCCCGTGGTCAGGTCGGGCGCGTAGAAGTGTGATACTTCGCGCTCGATGTGCCGTCGCACCTGCCGCAATCGCCTCAGTTCTGCCTCGGTCGGCGTATGAGGGGCCGCTGATGCCAATCCCACGGTTGCCACTTGAAGGTCTACTTCGACGTTCCACATGGGGATTCGCCTTGGGGCACGCTCAGGAAAGAACGCCTCCAAGCGCCGCCGCGAGAAGTAGATCATGTGGTTGAAGCGCACGTGACCCCCGAGGTCGCAGATTATGGCCATCATGCAAGACCTCGGGGTTGTGGCGCATCGCTTTAGAGGAAGCGCAGCAATCGGTGATCGCTTGGCTCAATCACCGGCGGGTGCGATCCCCGTCAGCCGTCGGCCTTGGCCACCCCCACCGGGCAGGAGACGCCCGTCCCGCCGATGCCGCAGTAGCCGTTCGGGTTCTTGGCGTCCGAGAGGTACTGCTGGTGGTAGGCCTCCGCGTAGTGGAAGGGGCCCGCCGGGAGGATTTCCGTGGTGATGGCGCCGTAGCCCGACGCGCGCAGCACCGACTGGTACGCCTCGCGCGAGGCCTCGGCGGCGGACTGCTGCTCGGGGGAGTGGGTGTAGACCGCCGAGCGGTACTGGGTGCCGCGGTCGTTGCCCTGGCGGTTGCCCTGGGTGGGGTCGTGGGACTCCCAGAAGAGCTTGAGCAGGGACTCGTACGAGACGAGGGACGGGTCGAAGACGACGCGGACGACCTCGGTGTGGCCCGTCAGGCCGCTGCACACCTCCTCGTACGTCGGGTGCGGCGTGGTGCCGCCCTGGTAGCCGGCCAGGGTCGTCCATACGCCCTCGGTCTGCCAGAACTTGCGCTCCGCGCCCCAGAAGCAGCCCATGGCGAAGTCGGCCACGACCAGGCCCTCGGGGTAGGGGGCGGCCAGCGGGGTGTCCAGGACGCTGTGGCGCTCCTGGAGGGGGAAGGCCGGGGCGGTGCGGCCGGGCAGGGTCTCCTCGGGGGTGGGGAGATGGTTCCGGTGGCGGCTGACGAACATCATCGGGCTCCTCGCTTCGGCGGTCCGTCCGGGACAACGTACGCGCCGCCGCCAGGATTCCGGTGGCCGTTCGCGGCCGCGCCCGCCAGGGCCTGGGTGCGGACGGCGCAGTAGAACTCGGCGGGGTCGGTGGAGTAGGTCCACGGCAGGGCGCCGACGTAGCCGTCGACCATGCGGAACTGCTCGACGGCGGCCTCGTGGCGCCCCTGGCGGGTGAGGAAGTACGCCAGCAGGTGGCGGGCGCCCGCCACGCGCGGGTGGCCGGGGCGGGCCGCGGCCACGTCGCGGAGGGCCGCGTCCACCAGGGCCGTGAGCTCCGGGGAGCGGTAGTCGGCCTTGGTGGCGTCGGTGTCCTTGTGCTCGTACCAGCTGATCAGCGGCAGCACCGTCAGCAGACTGCCGGCCGGGGCCGCGGCCACCGCCCGGGCCGTGAAGTCACGGGCCAGCTCCTCGGAACCACGCCACTTCGCGCACCAGTACTGGAGCGCGGCCTTGTGCGCCGGGTAGTGGTGCGGCGCCCGGGCGGTGATCTCCGCCCACAGCTCGCGCATCGCCTCGTGCGGGGCTCCCGAGCCCATGTAGAGGGGGATCTGCGTCGCGTACGGGGTGGGGTCCGCGGGGTCGGCCAGGGCGACGGCGCGCGCGAAGTCCTCGTGCGCCTCGCGCAGCACCCGGTGGAAGCCGGCGAACTGCTCGTCGGTGGTCCCGTCCGCCCTGGCGCTGCCGCGGATCTCCCACGCCAGGGAGATCTTGGCGTCGGCGTGGACGAGGGCCGCGCCGGGGTCGTCCGGGTGCTCGGCCCGCCAGGCCTTCAGCCAGGTGTCGTCGTCGGAGGCGGCGTCCGCCAGGGTGGCGACGACCTCGTAGCGCCGCTCCCAGTCCGTGCCGGCCGCGGCCAGGGCCTCGGCGGCCGCCCGCCACTCGCCGCGGGAGACGGCCTCCCGCAGGGCGTCGCCCTCCGGGTCCGGGCCCGTCCGGTCGGTGACCTGCTGGTCCTCGGGCAGCATGCGCGCGGCCTCGATGTAGCGGCCGATGCGTGCCCAGTGCAGTTGCCGCCGGATCCAGAAGGCGGCGGCCACGGCCAGGACGATCAAGATGATCAGGAGCATGAGGGGTGGAGGCGTCCGATCAGGTAGTGGGAGAAATCAGGGTGGGGAGGGCGATCAGTTCGCGCAGGCGCTTCGTGTCCGGCACGTCCTCGACGATGGGGCGCACCGCGTCGGTCACGGCTTCGGCCACGGTCCCGTCGGCAGGACCGCCGTCCGGCAGTCGCAGTTCCGCCGGGCCGGACCACGACAGCTCCCAGCGCGCCCCGGCCGATTCGACGAGCGCGAGCTCGGCCAGTTCACGCAGCCCCGCGTACAGCGCCGGGCGCGCGAACTCGCGGGCCGCGCGCCCCTGGGCCCGGGCGGCCTCCGGCGACTTGGGCAGGTGGTCGGCCACCTCCCACAGCCGTCCGGCGTCGGCCAGGTCGAGGACCGTGGACAGGTCGGCGAGCGCGCCCGCACCGGGGGCCGTCGCACCCAGCTCGCCCAGCGCGGTCCGCAGCGGCTCCGCCGCCGCCTCCGTCTGTGCGTGAACAGCCCGGTGCACCAGCTCGGGCCAGTCCACCCGGGTCATGGCCCGCGCCTTCGGCGTCAGGACGGCGTCCTCGAGGTCCGCCATGACCCGCTCCGGCTCGCGCAGCAACGCGAGCGCGGGACGGGCGTCCGCCACCGCACGGCCGTCGTCGGGCAGCGCCTCGATCAGCTCCACGCGCACGGCCACCGGCGGGTGGGTGTCGTACGGGGAGGGCTCCGCGGGCGGCAGCTCGTCGCGCAGGCCGGCCAGGTTCTCCTGCCGTCCGGGGGCGGTGAGCAGCCTGCGGAGGCCGCCGAAGACCTCGCCGCGCGGCGGCAGGAGGCCGACGCCCACGCCGGCGGTGGCGTAACGGCTCATGTAGAAGTCGTGCGCGGTGTCGAGGACGGCGGTCTCGCGCAGCGCCGACGCGGTCGCGTCCCGGCCCGCGACCCGGGCGGCCAGGCGGTCGGCGGCGAGTTCCTGCCGCCTGCCGTCGCCGTGCGTGACGCGCAGGTAGAGCCCCGCGTACGCCAGGAAGGGCTTGGCCATCAGGCCGTAGCCCTTCCCCGCACGGCCGGTGTCGCTCTTCTTCGGCTTGCGGCCCCTGCGGACGGCCTCCTCGGCCTCCTTCTCCTGACGGGCCCGCTCGTCGGCGATCCGCCGCTCCTCCTGCTCCCGGAAGGCCTCCGCCGTGCGCAGCACGCTGTCACGCCCGCGCAACGCGATGCCCGCGAGGCGGGTGTCGGTGTTGCCGTGGTGGGCGAGTTCGTGGGCGATGACGGCGTGCAGCTGGGCCTCGGTCAGCCCGGTCAGCAGAGGGACGCCGAGGTAGAGGCGGCGGGGGCCGGGGAGCAGGCCGAGCAGCCGGGCGTCCTCGGCGACGCCCGCGTTGACGTCGCCGGTGAGGACGATCGCGTCGGGCGCCCGGGTGCCCGTCCGCTCGGCCAGGGAGCGGACGGTACGCCAGAGCTCCGGCTGCTCGGCCTCGGTGACGGCCAGTCCGCCCGGTCCCTCGGCCTTGGCGGTGCGGAACAGGAAGACGCCCCGCAGCACCGGGACGGCGAGCACGACGGAGAGGAAGTACACCTTCAGCGTGGCCAGGCCGGCGGGGGCCCAGAGCGTCGCGGCGACGTCGACGCCCACGAGGACGCCGAGCACGAGGGCGACGAGCAGATAGAAGCCGGCCAGGAGGGCGAGCGCGCGCAGCGCACGCAGAGAGGTGCCCACTGGGCAATGACCCCCACAACGGGTTCGAAGGAAACGGAATGTGGGGATCATAAATGTGGGGAAAATGTGTGCGCCCGGCAGGCCCGATAAGGCCGACAAGGCCGACAAGGCCGACAAGCCGGGGCGGCGCGGTCAGCCGAGCTGTCGCGCCCCCGCCACCGCCATCGCCCGGTACGCGGTGTAGGCGGCCACCGGGTCCGGCTCGTACGTCCACGGGAGCGCCCCGATGTGGCCGTCGATCTTCCGGAACTGCTCCAGGGCCTCCGCGTGGCGCTCGGCGCGGACCAGGAACCAGGCCAGCAGATGGCGGACGTGCGGCAGTACCGGGTGGTTCTCCGGGGCGTGGTGCACCGCGTACAGGGCGGCCTCGATCGCGTCGCCGATCACCGCGCTCTGGAACAGGCCGCGCACCAGCTGGACATCGGGCAGGTGGTCGAAGACCGCGAACAGCGGAAGCGCGGGCAGCAGGCTGCCCTCCGGCGCGGTGGCGGCCGCGCGCCGGGCGAAGGCCTCGGCCTGCTCCCGGGAGCCGTGCCACTTCGCGCTCCAGTAGCGCAGCGCGTTCAAGTGCGCGCCCATGTGCCCCGGCGCGCGGGTGGTCACGGTCTCCCACACGGACTGGAACTCCGCCTCGCTCGCGCCCATCCCCCGGGCCACGCCCAGTTCGACGATGTACGGGACGGGGTCGCCCGGCGCCAGCAGGGCCGCCTCGGCGCAGACCGTGCGCGCCTCCTCCAGGATCATCCGGAAGTCCTGCGAGGACGGATCGCGCATCGCCTGCTGGACGAGGAACTCCGCCTGCACCGCCGCGCCGCCCGCGTCCTTGGGCGCCACCACGCGCCAGTGCCGCAGCCACATCCCGCCCGTGCCCGGCGCCTCGGCCAGCTCCTGGGCCGCCGCGCCGGCCAGCGTCTGCACCCGCTGCCAGCGCAGCTCGGCGTCGCCCGTGGCGGGCGTACGGGCCAGCAGCTCGGCCGCCGGCTTCCAGTCCTGGGTGCGGCGGGCCTCCGCCACGGCGGCCAGCAGCTCCTCGTCGGGGCCGGGCAGCCGTACGTCGAGCCGCTCGGGCGGGACGAAGGCGTGCGCGCCGACCGGGTCGACAGCCGCCCCGGCCCCCTGGACGACACCTCGCACGGCCCGGTACCGCCGGATCGCGGGGGCCACCACGACACCGCAGAGCACGGTGACGGCGAGCAGGATGAGAAGAATCTCCATGAACTTTCCTGAATGTCCTGAAGGGCGAAGAGGCGGGAAGCGATGGAACAGGGACGCCGGCCGAGGCCGACGACGGTACAACGTGACAAACCGGCGAATCGTTCATCCGCCGGTTACAAGTGAACAGGAGCGATCGGGCGAACGGGCACTACCCTCGGGTGAATGAGCGACCAGCACAGCTTCGAGACCCTCGCGATCCACGCCGGGCAGGAAGCGGACCCGCTGACCGGGGCCGTCGTACCGCCCATCTACCAAGTGTCCACGTACAAGCAGGACGGCGTCGGCGGTCTGCGTGGCGGTTACGAGTACAGCCGCAGCGCCAACCCCACGCGCACGGCCCTGGAAGAGAACCTGGCGGCCCTCGAGGGCGGCGTCCGGGGCCTCGCCTTCGCCTCGGGCCTGGCCGCCGAGGACACCCTCCTGCGCACGCTGCTCGCGCCGGGTGACCATGTGGTCATCCCGAACGACGCCTACGGCGGCACGTTCCGGCTCTTCGCCAAGGTCGTGAGCCGCTGGGGCGTGGAGTGGTCGGTCGCCGACACCTCCAGCCCGGACGCCGTGCGCGCCGCCATCCGGCCCGAGACCAAGGCCGTCTGGGTCGAGACCCCCTCCAACCCCCTGCTCGGCATCACCGACATCGCCGCCGTCGCGGGCGTCGCCCACGAGGCCGGTGCCAAGCTCGTCGTCGACAACACCTTCGCCAGCCCCTACCTCCAGCAGCCGCTGGCCCTGGGCGCGGACGTCGTCGTCCACTCCACCACCAAGTACATGGGCGGCCACTCCGACGTCGTCGGCGGCGCCCTGATCGCGGCCGACGCCGGCCTGGGCGAGGAGCTCGCCTACCACCAGAACGCGATGGGCTCCGTCGCCGGTCCCTTCGACTCCTGGCTGACGCTGCGCGGCATCAAGACCCTCGCCGTGCGCATGGACCGCCACACCGCCAACGCCGAGCGCGTGGTGGAGCTGCTCGTCTCGCACCCGAAGGTGACGCAGGTCTACTACCCGGGCCTGCCCGAGCACCCGCTGCACGAGGTCGCGGCCAAGCAGATGCGCGCCTTCGGCGGCATGGTGTCCTTCCGCGTCGCGGGCGGCGAGGAGGCGGCTGTCGAGGTCTGCAACCGCGCCAAGCTCTTCACCCTGGGCGAGTCCCTGGGCGGCGTCGAGTCCCTGATCGAGCACCCGGGCCGGATGACCCACGCCTCGGTCGCCGGTTCCCAGCTGGAGGTCCCGGCGGACCTGGTCCGCGCCTCGGTGGGCATCGAGTCGGTGGACGACCTGCTGGCCGACCTCACGCAGGCGCTGGGCTGACACCTGTCGGAGGGGCTGATTCGGAGGGGCTGAGAATCAGCCCCTCCGGCGTTTGAGGAGCGGGGGTCCGGGGGCGGAGCCCTCGGGAAACGGGGAGAGGGCGGGACCGGGGCATTCTCACTCCCCGTCCCACAACGGTGGCGCCGTACCGGACGGCCGTGGCCGCCACGGCTCCTCCACCGCCGCCCACACGGAGAACACCACCAAGGCCAGCACCAGAAGCGCCCACCCCACCCCTCGCGCCACCCGCCGCCGGCGCACCAGCCGCCGCCCCCGTTCGGCCGCCCGCGCCACCACCTCCGCAGGCACCGCCGGACGCGGCCCGTCCAGCAGTCGCCGGACCTCCGCCTCCCGGCGGTCCTGGCCGCTCACGCCGCCACCGTGAGGACCGCCCGCGCGCACAGCGCCCGTACGCGCTCCACGGAAACCCCGAGCGCCGCCGCCGTCTGCTCCTCGGCGACGCCCTCATGCAGTCGCAGGACCACCACCAGCCGCTCCTGCGGCGTGAGCCGGGCCAGCAACCCCGGGCCGAGATCCCCGCGCCGGAAGGGCCGGAGGAGCCGGAACCGCCCCCGCGCCGAGCGGGCATAGCGCGCCACGAGCTCCTGGCGGGTGCGTTCGTACGGGTCCTCGCCGCCGAGCCCGCCGAGGCCGTCCCAGGCGGCGTACGTACGGGCGAGGGCGCGGGTCAGCAGTCGTTCGGCGGCCTCCCGGTCACCGGTCAGCAGCAGCGCGGTGCGCAGCAGTCGGCCGCCCGCGCCACCGGCGAACGCTTCGAACTCCCGGGCGCGGCGGCGCTCCCGGGCGTCCTGCCGCTCTCGCACTCCTCCAGAACAGGACAGTCGCGCGCCCCGGTCAAGAGGCCGGCGGCACCTGCTGGGGCTGGGTGAAGTGGATGTCGGACAGGGCCGCGTTGAAGCGGGTGAGCAGGGTGCAGAAGACGTCCTGCTCGTCCTCGGACCACCCGTCCGTGCACAGCGCCATCAGCTCGCGCCGGGACGCGCGGACCTCCTCCAGGCGGGCCTTGCCGCGCGGGGAGAGCTGAAGGACGACGGCGCGGCCGTCTTCGGGGTGCGAGGTGCGCTTGACCAGGCCGGTGTCGACGAGCGGCGCCACCTGGCGGGTGACGGTCGAGGAGTCGATGCCCATGCCCGCGGCGAGCGCCTTGACGCCCATGGGGCCTTCCTGGTCGAGGCGGTTGAGCAGGAGGTAGGCGGCGCGGTCCATGGAGTTGTGGACCCGGCCTACGCCACCGAGCCGGGTCTGTTCGGCGCGGCGGGCGAAGACGGCCACCTGGTGCTGGAGGGCGTCGAGGACACCGGGGGCGAGGTCGGTCGTCATGTCCTGAGAGGTGGGCATGGCCTGGGGCTCACTTCGTACGGCGGGCAGGGATACGGAGCTGGAATCGCTGAGAATGGGGGACAGAGTACGCGTCCCCGCACGCTGTTGTACCAGTGCTCCGCAAACCGGTCGGTATGTATGTATGCGCCGCCCGTATCGCCCCTTACGTCCTTGCTGTATGCCCCATTTATCCGCTCCGGCCCTGCCCTCCTCGCGGCGCGATACTGAGGTCATGGCCGCACGTCCGGTGTCCCTCGGCGATGTGCGCCGGGCGCGGGAGACGCTGTCGGGGGTCGCCCGGATCACCGCCCTGGAGAGCAGCCGCCATCTGTCCGGGCTCGTCGGCGCGCCCGTCCACCTCAAGTGCGAGAACCTCCAGCGCACCGGCTCGTTCAAGATCCGTGGCGCCTATGCGCGGATCGCGGCCCTGACGCCCCCCGAGCGCGCCGCGGGCGTCGTCGCCGCCAGCGCCGGCAACCACGCGCAGGGCGTGGCGCTGGCCGCCTCGCTGCTGGGGGTGCGGGCCACGGTGTTCATGCCGGAGGGCGCCCCGCTGCCGAAGGTGGCCGCCACCCGCGAGTACGGCGCCGAGGTGCGTATCCACGGGCGGGGGCTGGACGAGGCGCTGGACGCGGCCCGCGCGTGGGCGGAGCGGACGGGCGCGGTGCTCGTCCACCCCTACGATCACCCGGACATCGTGGCCGGCCAGGGCACGGTGGGGCTGGAGATCCTGGAGCAGTGCCCCGAGGTGGGCACCGTCGTCGTGGCGGTCGGCGGGGGCGGGCTGATCGCCGGGATCGCGGTGGCGGTCAAGGCGCTGCGGCCGGACGTACGGATCGTGGGCGTCCAGGCGGCGGGCGCCGCCGCGTACCCGCCGTCGCTGGCCGCCGGGCACCCGGTGACGGTGGAGCGTCCGGCGACGATGGCGGACGGCATCAATGTGGGCCGCCCCGGCGAGGTGCCGTTCCGGATCGTGGAGCGGCTGGTCGACGAGGTGCGTACGGTCTCCGAGGACGGGATCGCCGCCGCCCTGCTGCTCTGTCTGGAGCGGGCCAAGCTCGTGGTCGAGCCGGCCGGCGCGAGCCCGGTGGCGGCGCTGCTGGCGGACCCCGGCTCGTTCCGGGGCCGGGGCCCGGTGGTGGCCGTGCTGTCGGGCGGCAACGTCGACCCGCTGCTCTTGCAGCGCGTCCTGCGGCACGGTATGGCCGCCGAGGGCCGCTTCCTGTCGCTGCGGCTGCCGCTGCCGGACCGCCCCGGGGCGCTCGCCGCGCTGCTGGAGGTGCTCTCCGCCGCGGACGCCAACGTCGTCGACGTCGTCCACGAACGCACCGATCCCCGCCTGGGCCTGACGGAGGCCGAGGTCGAGCTCCACCTGGAGACGGCGGGCCCGGAGCACCGCGCGGAGGTGCTCCGGGCCCTGCGCGCCGCGGGCTATCCGCTGTCCCCCTGATATCCGGCGGGCCCCCGATATCCGCGAGTAAGCGGAAGTAAGGACCACGCATATCCGGTGGCATTCATTCAGAGGGCGGATCGCCACCGATGAACGTAAAATCGACTATTACGTCACCCAAACGGGGAGAACATCCATGCCAGGCGCTATTTACGCCGAAGGCCTGGTCAAGACCTTCGGCGACGTCACGGCCCTGAACGGCGTCGACCTCGACGTTCCGGAAGGGACCGTTCTAGGACTGCTCGGCCCCAATGGCGCCGGCAAGACCACCGCCGTGCGCGTGCTCACCACCCTGATCAAACCCGACCGCGGTAAAGCCGTGGTGGCGGGCGTCGACGTGCTGAGGAAACCCAACGACGTCCGGCACTCCATCGGCCTGTCCGGCCAATTCGCGGCCGTCGACGAATATCTGACGGGCCGTGAGAACCTCCGGATGGTCGGCCGGCTCTACCAGCTCAGCGGGCGCGAGGCCAAGGCGCGCGCGGGCGAGCTGCTGGAGCGCTTCAACCTCGCCGAGGCCGCCGACCGGCCCGCCAAGACCTACTCCGGCGGCATGCGCCGCCGCCTCGACCTCGCCGCCGCCCTGGTCGTCAGCCCGCCCGTGATGTTCATGGACGAGCCCACCACCGGCCTGGACCCCCGCAACCGCCAGGCGCTGTGGGAGGTCATCCAGGAGCTCGTCGCCGGCGGGACGACCCTGCTGCTCACCACCCAGTACCTGGAGGAGGCCGACCATCTCGCCCACGACATCTGCGTGATCGACCACGGCAGGGTCATCGCCCGGGGCACCTCCGACCAGCTCAAGGCGCGCACAGGCGGGGAGCGCGTCGAGCTGGTCGTCCACGAACGCCACCACATCACCCCCGCCCTCGGCGTGATCCGCGCCTTCGGCAAGGGCGAGCCGACCGTCGAGGAGCACACCCGCAAGGTCATCGTCCCGGTCTCCGGCGGCGCCAAGCTGCTCGCCGAGGTCATCCGGGAACTGGACGGGCGCGGCATCGAGATCGACGACATCGCCCTGCGCCGCCCGACCCTGGACGACGTCTTCATCTCGCTCACCGGGCACGCGGCCGAGGAACCCGGTACGGGAAGTCCCCAGACGAAGGAGGTGGCGGGGGCATGACCGCGACCGGCACCACCCCGACCGGTACCACCCTCCCCAGGCGACCCGTCCCGGCGGCACGCGGCGGGGCGGCCGTCCAGTCCGTCCGTGACTCCCTGGTCGTCGCCCAGCGCAATCTCATCCGCATGATCCGGATCCCCGAGGTCGTCGTCTTCGGACTGGTCCAGCCGATCATGTTCGTGGTGCTGTTCAGCTATGTCTTCGGCGGCTCGATCGCGGTGGGCGGCAGCACCGACCCCAGCACCTACCGTGAGTTCCTGATGGCGGGCATCTTCGCGCAGACCGTCACCTTCGCCACGGCCGGCGCGGGCGCGGGCATCGCCGACGACATGCACAAGGGCCTCATCGACCGCTTCCGCTCCCTGCCCATGGCCCGGGGCGCGGTGCTCACCGGCCGGACCCTGGCCGACCTGGTGCAGACGGCCCTCACCCTGGTCGTGCTGGCGATCGTGGCGGTGATCGTCGGCTGGCGGATCCACGAGGGCGTCCTCAAGGCGCTCGGCGGCTTCGCCCTGCTGCTCCTGCTGGGCTACGCCTTCTCCTGGATCGGCGCGCTCATCGGGCTGTCCGTACGGACCCCGGAGGCGGCCACCTCGGGCGGGCTGATCTGGCTCTTCCCGCTCACCTTCATCTCCAACGCCTTCGTTCCCTCGGGCAATATGCCCACCGTGCTGCGCGCCATCGCGGAGTGGAACCCCTTCAGCGCCACCGTGCAGGCGGCCCGGGAGCTGTTCGGCAATGTGCCGCAGGGCTATCCGGTGCCGGGCGCGTGGCCGATGCAGCATCCGGTGTGGGCGTCGCTGCTGTGGTCCCTGCTGATCATCGTGGTCTTCCGGGCCCTGTCGGTGCGCAAGTACCGCTCGGCGACGGCGTGAACACAGCGGAGCCCCGGACCCCTCAGGGGTCCGGGGCTCCGCCGTGAGGTCGGCTCCGGGGCGTCAGCCGCTGTAGGGCTTGGCCTCAAGGATGCGGACCATGGCCTTCTTGCCGTTCGGCAGCTCGTACTCGGCGTCCTCGCCGATCTTCTTGCCGTTGACACCGCTGCCGAGCGGGGACTGCGGCGAGTACGTCTCGATGTCCGCGCTGGCGTACTCACGGGAGGCCAGCAGGAAGTCGAGGGTGTCGTCCGGGTCGCCGTCGAAGGCGATGGTGACGACCATGCCGGGGGCCACCACACCGTCGGTGGCGGGGGCCTCGCCGACCTTGGCGGACTCCAGGAGCTGCGTCAGCTGCCGGACGCGGAGCTCCTGCTTGCCCTGCTCCTCCTTGGCCGCGTGGTACCCGCCGTTCTCTCGCAGGTCACCTTCCTCGCGGGCCGCCGCGATCTTCGCGGCGATCTCGGTGCGAGCGGGACCAGACAGGTACTCCAGCTCGGCCTTGAGCTGGTTGTACGCCTCCTGAGTCAGCCAGGTGACGTTGTCGCTGGTCTGGGTCACAGGTGCTCCTCGTCGGTACTGGGGAATGCTGGGGATGCATCTCGATACAAATGAACGCCCTACTCAGAAGGGTGCACCTTCAAAGCGGGGCGAAACCACGAGCCTAACAATTACGTCCCGAAGGGGGGAAGGAGTAAGCGGGAGAAAATGCGCAAGAATCCCGTTAACGCAGGTCAGCGCGGTATCTTCGAGTAACACTCGGAGGTGTCAGCCCCGCGAGGCGGTCCGGCAGCCCTCCAGCTCCGTGGCGGCGGCGTGGGCCGTCGTCCGGATCTCCACCCGCTGGGCGAAGTGCCCCTCGCGCCGGTCGAAGGTCACGTCCTTGCGGGCCACCTCGCCGCCGTCCGAGCCCAGCGAGCGCAGGGTACAGACCGCGACGGCGTCCTTCTCCTTGCGGACCTCCACGACCGCCTGCACGGCCGAGTCGGAGACGGTCTGCGAACGGATCAGCTGGCCGGTCACCTCCGACGAGGTGATGTAGTGCACACCCGCCCAGCCGACGAAGCCGAGCAGGGCCGCGCCGAGCACCGCCCCGACGATCTTCAGCTTGCGGTCGGCACGCTCGTCCGCCGAGCGGCCGTAGCGGCCCTCGGGCAGGGCATCGCGCTCCGCAGCCATGATCGTTCCTCCTGGGCGCCGATTTGTGAACGCGGAATGAAACGCGTCCCGCTTCGGTCACTATAGGAGGCGCCCCGGATGTCCAATGGGAGGGGCCATGACCAGTGACTGAGGACCGAGCGTTGACTGAGCAGCTGCGAATGATGGCCGTTCACGCCCACCCCGACGACGAGTCGAGCAAGGGCGCGGCCACGATGGCCAAGTACGTGTCCGAGGGGGTGGACGTGCTGGTCGCCACCTGCACGGGTGGTGAGCGCGGCTCCATCCTCAACCCCAAGCTCCAGGGCGACCCGTACATCGAGAAGAACATCCACGAGGTCCGTGCCAAGGAGATGGCCGAGGCCCGCGACATCCTCGGCGTCAAGCAGGAGTGGCTGGGATTCGTCGACTCCGGCCTCCCCGAGGGCGACCCGCTCCCGCCGCTGCCCGAGGGCTGCTTCGCGCTGGAGGACGTCGAGGTGGCGGCCGGCCGGCTGGTGAAGCTGATCCGCGAGTTCCGTCCGCACGTGATCACCACGTACGACGAGAACGGCGGCTACCCCCACCCCGACCACATCATGACCCACAAGATCTCGATGGTGGCCTTCGACGCCGCGGGCGACCCCGAGCGCTACCCCGAGGCCGGCGAGCCCTGGCAGCCGCAGAAGCTCTACTACAACCAGGGCTTCAACCGTCAGCGCACCCAGGCCCTCCACGACGCGCTGATCGAGCGCGGCCTGGAGTCCCCGTACGGCGAGTGGCTCAAGCGCTGGGACGAGATGGGCCGCGAGCGCACCCTGACCACGTTCGTGCCGTGCGCCGACTTCTTCGAGATCCGCGACAAGGCCCTGATCGCCCACGCCACCCAGATCGACCCCGACGGCGGCTGGTTCCGGGTGCCGATGGACATCCAGCGCGAGGTCTGGCCGACGGAGGAGTACGAGCTGGCGAAGTCCCTCGTCGACACTTCCCTCCCCGAGGACGACCTCTTCGCGGGCATCCGCAACAATTGACCCCATGATGATGAGCGCCCTTACGCTTGCCGCCGCGGATCTCGACCAGAACAAGGTCACCCCCGGAGTCCTCGGCTTCATCGTCTTCGCCGTCATCGGCGGGGCCGTGTGGCTGTTGATGAAGAGCATGAACAAGCACATGAAGCGGGTGGACTTCGAGGAGGCGCCCGACCCGTCGGGCGAGGCGGGCAAGACCACGGCGTGACGCGGGCCTGACACCGTCTGTGTGACCGGGCGGGCCGCCCTCGGCCCGCCCGGCGCGGTGGCGTACCCGCCCGGAAGGGCTCACCGTGCGCGAGGATGGGCCCATGCCCAACCGCCTGGCGCACGAGACGTCCCCCTACCTCCTCCAGCACGCCGACAATCCCGTCGACTGGTGGCCCTGGTCGCCCGAGGCCTTCGCCGAGGCGCGGCGCCGGGGCGTGCCCGTGCTCCTGAGCGTGGGGTATTCGAGCTGTCACTGGTGCCATGTGATGGCGCACGAATCCTTCGAGGACGAGCCGACGGCCGCCTACCTCAACGAGCACTTCGTCTCCGTCAAGGTCGACCGCGAGGAGCGGCCGGACGTCGACGCCGTCTATATGGAGGCCGTCCAGGCCGCCACGGGCCAGGGCGGCTGGCCCATGACCGTCTTCCTCACCCCCGACGCCGAGCCCTTCTACTTCGGCACCTACTTCCCGCCCGCCCCCCGCCACGGCATGCCCGGCTTCCAGCAGGTCCTGGAGGGCGTCCGGGCCGCCTGGAGCGACCGCCGCGACGAGGTGGGGCAGGTCGCCCGGCGCATCGTCCGCGACCTCTCCGAACGCTCCCTCGCCGTGGACACCGCCCGGCCCCCCGGCCAGGAGGAGATCCACACGGCCCTGCTCGGGCTCACCCGCGACTTCGACGCCACGCGCGGCGGCTTCGGCGGCGCCCCCAAGTTCCCGCCGTCCATGACGCTGGAATTCCTGCTGCGCCACCACGTCCGCACGGGCTCCGAGGCCGCCCTGGAGATGGCCTCGGCCACCTGCGAGGCCATGGCCCGCGGCGGCATCTACGACCAGCTCGGCGGCGGCTTCGCCCGCTACGCGGTGGACGCCTCGTGGACGGTGCCCCACTTCGAGAAGATGCTCTACGACAACGCCCTGCTCTGCCGGGCCTACGCCCACCTCTGGCGGGCCACCGGCTCGGAGCTCGCCCGGCGCGTGGCCCTGGAGACGGCGGACTTCATGATCCGTGAACTCCGTACGGAACAGGGCGGCTTCGCCTCGGCCTTGGACGCCGACAGCGACGACGGCACCGGCCGGCACACCGAGGGCGCGTACTACGTCTGGACGCCCGGGCAACTGCGCGAGGTGCTGGGCAAGGAGGACGCGGCGCTCGCGACGGAGTACTTCGGCGTCACCGAGGAGGGCACCTTCGAGGAGGGCGCGTCCGTCCTCCAGCTCCCGGACACCGAGCGGCTGTGGGACGCGGCGAAGGTCGCGTCCATCCGGGAGCGGCTGCTGGCCGCCCGCGACCGGCGGCCCCGGCCCGGCCGCGACGACAAGATCGTCGCCGCCTGGAACGGGCTGGCGATCGCCGCGCTCGCCGAGACCGGCGCCTACTTCGACCGCCCCGACCTGATCCAGGCCGCCACGGACGCCGCCGACCTGATCGTCCGCGTCCACATGGACTGGCACGGGCGGCTCTTCCGCACCTCGCTGGACGGCGCCGCGGGCACCCACGCCGGTGTCCTGGAGGACTACGCGGACGTCGCCGAGGGCTTCCTCGCGCTCTCCGCCGTCACGGGCGAGGGCGTCTGGGTCGACTTCGCCGGGCTGCTCCTGGGCACCGTCCTGGACCGCTTCACCGGGCCCGACGGCGCGCTGTTCGACACCGCCGACGATGCCGAGACGCTGATCCGCCGCCCCCAGGACCCCACCGACAACGCCACGCCCTCCGGCTGGACGGCGGCGGCCGGGGCGCTCCTGTCGTACGCCGCGTACACGGGCAGTGCCCGGCACCGGGAGGCGGCGGAGAAGGCGCTCGGCGTCGTGACGGCGCTGGGGCCCAAGGCGCCGCGCTTCATCAGCTGGGGCCTGGCGGTCGCCGAGGCCCTGCTGGACGGGCCCCGCGAGGTCGCCGTCGTGGGCCCGGCGGACCACCCGGCGACGGTGCGGCTGCACCGCGCCGCGCTGCTGTCGCCCGCCCCGGGGCTGGTCGTCGCGGTCGGCGAGCCGGGCTCGGACGAGGTCCCGCTGCTCGCGGGCCGTACGCTCCTGGACGCGCGCCCGGCGGCGTACGTGTGCCGCAACTTCACCTGCGACGCCCCGACGGCGGACCCGGAGGCGCTGGCGGGGAGGCTGGGGGGCTGAGGGAACCCTCCCGGGGGTGCGAGGGGGCGGAGCCCCCTCGGAAACGGTGAAAGGGTGGGGCTGGGGCCCACTCCCGCCGCGACGGCGAGCGGCCACCGCGTACCCGACCGGCGGTGCCGAACCCGCGTTAGAGCGTCAGCCCCCGGACAAGCACCCGCAGGGCGCGGTCGATCAGCGCCGGCAGGTCGTCCGTCTGCCCCTGCTCGACCCAGTGCATCGTCGCCTCCTGCATCGCCCCGAGGACGGCGGCGACCACGACCCGCAGTTCCAGGTCGCCGGGCGGGCGGCCCGTGCGCTCGGCCAGGACACCGCAGAGCACGCGGGCCGACTCCGCCATGCCCTCCGCCGACCGGCCGCGCAGCGCGGGCACCTCGTGCACGAGTCGTGTGCGCTGCCGCAGTTCGGCGATGTCGCGTTCGACGAGTTGCCGTACGCCGCCGGTGACGCCGCGCCGGATGGACTCGACGGGGTGCTCGTCCGCCGGCCGCGAGCGGATCGCGGCCTGCATCACCGCGTCGTACTCGCCGGTGAGGACGATGTCCTCCTTGGTGGGGAAGTAGCGGAAGACCGTGCTGGTGGAGACGTCGGCGGCCTCGGCGATCTGGTCGACGGGCGTGGCGTCGTACCCCTGCCGTTCGAACAGCCGGTAGGCGGCACCCCGGATCGCCCGGCGGGTCTGGATCTTCTTCCGCTCGCGCAGCCCGAGGACGGGCGCGGGCGCGGTCGGCACCGCGGGGGAGGACTGTGCTGTGGCCATGGCCGCATTCTCCGGCATCGGTCTTTTCACGGACCACACCTCGGACCGCACCTCGGACCACCTCGGCCCCACCGAGCGCGGCAGTGGCCGGCTTTGACGGGACGCTGATTGTCAGTGGGGTGTGTGACGCTGTGTGCGGGGCATGGGACCGGTCAGTCAACCAAAAGGTGATGGAGGGGGTATGTCATGACCGTTGCCGCTTTGCTCGTCGCGGTGCTGAGCGTCGCCGGGTATGTGCTGGTGGGGGAGATCGCCGTACTGGCCGTGGTCGTGGCCGGCGTGGGCGGGCTCACCTGGCGGGTGGCCGCGGCGTCGAGGCCGCGGCCGCCGCGCGGGGGCCGTGGGACGGGCTGCGCACGCTCAGGCGTGCGAATAGGCCACCAGCGAGATGCCCACATAGTGCGTGATGAACGCGGCGAGGGTGAGTGAGTGGAACACCTCGTGGAATCCGAACCACCGGGGTGAGGGGTTGGGGCGCTTGATCCCGTAGATCACGCCGCCCACGGAGTAGAGCAGGCCGCCGACGATCACCAGCACGAGGACGGCGATGCCGCCCTTGCGGAGGAAGTCCGGCAGGAAGAAGACGGCGGCCCAGCCCATCGCGATATAGCAGGGGAGGTAGAGCCAGCGTGGCGCGCCGACCCAGAAGACCCGGAAGGCGATTCCGGCGGCGGCCGCGATCCATACGGCCCACAGCAGCAGCCGCCCCCGGCCGCCCGGGACCAGCAGCATGGTCAGGGGCGTGTAGGTGCCCGCGATGATCAGGAAGATATTGGCGTGATCGAGTCGGCGGAGCACGCCCGCGACGCGGGGGCTCCAGTTGCCGCGGTGGTAGAGCGCGCTGATGCCGAACAGCAGGCAGGCGCTCAGGACGTAGATCGCGCAGGCGATCCGGCCCCGGGTGCTGTCGGCCAGGGCGGTGAGGAAGACGCCGGAGATCAGCACCGCGGGAAACATCCCGGCGTGCAGCCAGCCGCGCAGTCGCGGCTTGGCATGCGTCGGCGCGGCGAGCGAGGCGTCGGACGAGCCGGACCCGGCGTTCGGCGAACTGGAATCGGGCGAACTGACGTCCGGTGTCGCGGCGGGCGGTGCTCCGGAGGAACCGGAGGGCATCGGGGGCGCTGTGTCGGGCGCGGGAGTCATGGTCGCCATGCTACCTACGGCACCGTAGGTTACGGGCTGGTATCGGGTGGTGATGGTCACGGAGGCGCCCCCTGGACAGATCGGATGATGAGTCGGATGATCAAATGAGTGCGGGCGGCACCGGATGAGCGGTCACGAAGCGTCTGGGTCGCGGCCCCCAAGGGGCAACCAAAGTGCAGAGACGGTCCGGCACCGGCGATGTCCGGTGCCCGTAGGCCGTTCCACCCTCAATATCTGACGCCGGACAGCGGGTTCCGGCGGGACGGAGCGATCGTGGCGCGCACCAGTGCGGCTCCCACCACCCCCACCAACCACCAGGGGCTCATCTCCTGGGTAGACGAGATCGCCGCCCTCACTCAGCCGGACCAGGTGGTCTGGTGCGACGGTTCCGAGGCCGAGTACGAGCGCCTGTGCGAGGAGCTCGTCGCCAGGGGGACCTTCCGGAAACTCGACCCGGTCAAGCGCCCCAATTCCTACTACGCGGCCTCGGACCCCAGCGATGTGGCGCGCGTCGAGGACCGGACGTTCATCTGCTCCGAGAAGGAGGAGGACGCCGGCCCGACGAACCACTGGAAGGCCCCGGCGGAGATGCGGGAGATCTTCGCCGGTGAGAACGGCAAGGGCGGGATCTTCCGCGGCTCCATGCGCGGCCGCACCATGTACGTCGTGCCCTTCTGCATGGGCCCCGTCGGTTCGCCGCTGTCCGCGATCGGCGTCGAGATCACCGACTCCGCCTACGTCGCCGTCTCGATGCGCACCATGACCCGCATGGGCCAGGCCGTCCTCGACGAGCTCGGCACGGACGGCTTCTTCGTCAAGGCCGTCCACACCCTCGGCGCCCCGCTGGCCGAGGGCGAGCAGGACGTGCCGTGGCCCTGCAATCCGACCAAATACATCTCGCACTTTCCCGAGGAGCGCGAGATCTGGTCCTACGGCTCCGGCTACGGCGGCAACGCCCTGCTGGGCAAGAAGTGCTACGCCCTGCGCATCGCCTCCGTGATGGCCCGGGACGAGGGCTGGCTCGCCGAGCACATGCTCATCCTCAAGCTGACCCCGCCGCACGGCGAGTCCAAGTACGTCGCCGCCGCCTTCCCCTCCGCCTGCGGCAAGACCAACCTCGCCATGCTGGAGCCCACCGTCTCCGGCTGGACCGTGGAGACCATCGGCGACGACATCGCCTGGATGCGCTTCGGCGAGGACGGCCGCCTCTACGCCATCAACCCCGAGGCCGGCTTCTTCGGCGTCGCCCCGGGCACGGGCGAGCACACCAATGCCAACGCGATGAAGACGCTCTGGGGCAACGCCGTCTTCACCAACGTCGCCCGCACCGATGACGACGACGTGTGGTGGGAGGGCATGACGGAGAAGGCCCCCGACCACCTCATCGACTGGAAGGGCAACGACTGGACCCCGTCCTCGGACACCCCGGCCGCCCACCCCAACGCCCGCTTCACCGTCCCGGCGTCGCAGTGCCCGATCATCGCCCCGGAGTGGGAGGACCCCAAGGGCGTCCCGATCTCGGCCATCCTCTTCGGCGGCCGTCGCGCCACGGCCGTCCCGCTGGTGACCGAGTCCTTCGACTGGCAGCACGGTGTCTTCCTCGGCGCCAACGTCGCCTCCGAGAAGACCGCCGCCGCCGAGGGCAAGGTCGGCGAGCTGCGCCGCGACCCCTTCGCCATGCTGCCGTTCTGCGGCTACAACATGGGCGACTACATGGGCCACTGGATCAAGGTCGGCGCCGGCAAGGACCAGACCAAGCTCCCCAAGATCTACTACGTCAACTGGTTCCGGAAGAACGACGAAGGCAAGTTCGTCTGGCCGGGCTTCGGCGAGAACAGCCGCGTCCTGAAGTGGATCGTCGAGCGCCTCGACGGCAAGGCCGACGGCGTCGAGACCCCCATCGGCATCCTCCCGACGAAGGCGGCCCTGGACACCGAGGGCCTCGACATCCCGGCCGCCGACCTCGACCTGCTCCTCACGGTCGACAAGGACGTCTGGCGCGAGGAAGCGGCCCTGGTGCCCCAGCACCTGGAGACCTTCGGCGACCACACGCCGAAGGAACTGTGGGACGAGTACCGGGCGTTGGTCCAGCGCCTGGGCTGATCCCGGGGAAAGCCACGGAGCCGGGCGCAACGGCACTGCCGTTGCGACCGGCTCCGGCTGTCGGGCTCAGTGGTTCAGATCTTGATGACGGTGATGCGTGCGCCGCACAGCGCGGTGAGGTCCTCGGGGTCGGACGTGAGGATGGTGGCGGGCCCCGGGGCGGCGAGGGCGGTGGCGCCGAGCATCGCGTCGATGGCGTACTTGTGGCCGTGCAGCCCGGCCTCGGCGAGGAGGGAAGCGGCGTGACGGGCGATGGGTTCCGTGACCGGTTCGACGACGAGGCGGGACAGAGTCCACTCCAGGGCCGGTCGGTTGATCCGAGGGTGCACCACCTCGACGAGAGTGGCCGCAGAGGTGATGACCCGCAGATCGTCTGCGCGGGCCAAGGCGAGCCATCCGGTAACGGCGCGATCGCGCAGGACCGCCTTGGCCAGCCCTTCGCTGTCGAGGACGAGCGTGCCACCGGGCGCGGCGGGGGAGCGGGTCACGCCGCGTCCGCTCCGTTGCTCGCCCCGTCCCGGTGAGCCTGGTGGAGTTGTTCGCGCAGGGCCTGGATCTCCTCATCCGTGACCGGGCCGTGCTCGGCCTCGGCGACCTGGATGAGTTCGTTGAGGTTGTCGCGTTCGATCTGACGGGCGACGGCGGCGGCGACGTAGGCGGACAGGCCGGAAGGGCCTCCGCGGGCGCGAGCGGCTTCCGCGATGTCGCGCGGCATGGTGATCGAGTACTTGCCAGTAGGCTCACCCATGCTACCCATCCTACTGCCGATCCTCCTCGCCCGACGGGAACGAGGGCCCCTGAGCGCGACGGCCGGCCTTCCGTACACTCTTGCGACCCCCGGGAAGGAACGCCGCACCTGCGGCCAACGCGGTGGTGACCACCGCCAGTCCGAGGACGCCGGGATTGACGTAGCCCGGTACGGCGTCGGCGGCGTAGCCGCTGCCGTCCTCGCGGAGGCAGGTGAAACGGATGGGTAGGTAGTCGACCCGGTAGTCGACGACGTGCATCGCGATCTCCGGCCGGCCTTCATGCCGGCACGGCCGGATCGGGGACGAGCCCGCGCCGCCGTCCTCCGCGTCCAGGACGGCGGAGCCGACGTGGAGGATGCCCCACATGAACAGGGCGAGCGTCCCGGCTCCGGAGAGGAAGGCGTAACCGCGCAGTAGCCCTTTCATGCTCGAACGGGCGATGCCCTGCTTGAACGACGTGACGAAGCCGTGAACGGCGAGGCCGATGACAGCCGCGAACCCGGTCAGGACGCCGATCGGCATGAGGAGTATGAGCACCGCTCGATCCCAACACGTCCGGGACAACAATGCCAAAGGGGACTCTTGGGGCGGACGTTCCACCGGGAGGGCCGCGTCCGCCTGTGGGGCTGCGCTACGGTCGCCGTAATCGGGCGAGGCACGCAGGCCCTCGCGTCCGTCTCGCACCGCGAACGCCAACTGCCGGTGGCAGGGGAGGATTTGTGCTCGTCCTGCCGTGTGGGAGTGGCGCCGAGCGCCGGTGGGGCCGCCTTCATCAGCGGGCTGACGCGCCCCCGCCTGCCTCCCTCCCGCCCCGCTTTCCTGTTTCGGAAACCGGAACCTCTTGCGCCCCGCCGTGCGAGGTCGGAAGCATCGAACCGGACACGGCGGAGCAGACTGGGGAGGGAGCCGCGTGAAGGTCACCAAGCTCGTGAGCACGTGCGATATCAAGGACTGCCCGACCATCTACGTCACGGACAGGGACACCCTCTTGGTGCAGGGGGAGACACCTACCGATCACGGGTTGGAGATTCCGGCACACGAGACCCTCGTGGAGATCCCGATGCAGCTCGTGTTCGACCTGATCCGGAAGGGCCTTCGTGACGCTTAAGACTCTCGGGGAGCTGTTCGACACCTTCGAGCGAGAAGCTTTCAGGCTGGAGACCCTCGCCGACTACAGCGGGTCGGGCAGCGTGGACGCCTACCGCGCTTTCCTCTCCGGTCAGCCACAGCCCGACGACTACAACGAAGCATGGGTGTCGGAGCTTCGGAGCCTCACGGACCTCGGTAAGCGCGTCTACCGCGTGCACATTCTGTCGCGCCCCCTCACACCGTATCTACGCTTCGAACTGGGCTGGGGGTACCGGAAGAACGCGACCGGGGGCGAAGAGTTCTTCATCCTCGACACCACGGACAAGCCAAACCCGCTCGAAGGAACAGACGACTTCTGGCTCTTTGACGGGAGGACGGCAGTCGTCATGCATTACGACGATGCCGGAGCCGTCACAGGGCGGGAGACGGTGTCTGACAGTCGGGCACAAGACTTCGTCACCATCCGGGACACGGCGCTGGCGCACGCCGAGCCATTCTCCGCCTGGTGGGAGAAGCACGCCGGCGAGTGAACAGAGGGCAGCTGGGAGCAGCGCTGCGGGCGCTTCGGCAGGCATCCGGAAAGGAAGCCAAGACCATCGCCCGCAGTGCTGTGATGTCCACGAGCAAGCTCAGCAAGATTGAAACAGGGAAGGCCGCACCGTCCCCGGCGGACGTGGAGCGCATCCTCACCGCCATCGGGGTCTCGGACGAGGTCAAGGCCGAGTACCTGGAGGTCGCCAGGGCAGCGTCCACGGAAGCCACAGCTTGGCGCCTGGTCCGCCGCATGGGGGTGCACAAGGCGCAGGAGCAGACGAGATCGCTAGAGGCCCAGATGGCCGTGCTGCGCCTCTTCCAACCGGCCCTGATCCCTGGACTGCTGCAAACTCCCGAGTACATCCGGGCCATTCTTGCCCGGCACCACCTTGGCGAGGAGGTTCTTACCCGCACCATCAGCGCGAGGATCGACCGTCAACAGGTGCTCTACGACTCGGCCAAGGCACTTCACTTCGTCATCACCGAGTCCGTGCTGCGGTGGCGGATCGTGTCAGCCACCAGGATGGCGGAGCAACTGGACCGACTCGTTTCCCTCTCACGGCTCCCCAACATCGATATTCGGACCGTTCCCCTGTCGGCGCCACAGCGGGACATCGCCAATCACGCATTCGTCATCCGGGATGACAGGACAGTGACGGTCGAGACGATCCACGCGGAGATCGTCGTCACCGACCCCCGGGATGTCTCCTTGTATGTCGAGAAGTTCGAGCGCTTCGCGTCGGCGGCTCTGTCCGGTGACGACATGCGCGCCATGCTGGTGCGTATCCGTGATGAGTTGTTGCACGAACAGGAAACCAGTTAGATCCTGATGCCCCGGCCCGGACACCATCGGCTGCTGACGCACACAGACGGCGGTGAAGGAGTACGCGATGGCAACCGGGACCGATGAGTGGGAGTACGTGACCTACGCGCCCCAGGGAGAGAAGTGCTCCGTCTGCCGTCGCGACGCCCTGGGCGGTGGGGGCACCGCTCCGGACCCAGGGAAGGAGAGCATCCGCAGACCGCCCGGCCAGGCGCCAACTGCAACGAGCGAGAAGGACGTGGCGGACCGGTACCGGGAGGCGGTGGCCGTGTTCCCGACTTCTGATGTGCCGCCGAGCCAGACGGCGCACTGGCTGATGAAACCGCCCTCGATGATCCGGGGGACATGGCAGGAGCCCAAGGACGCCGGCGAATGGCTCGGCCTTCAGCTCACCGAGTTCGCACCCCGCTTCGCTTCCGAGGAAGACCGGGAGGTGATCAGGCTGGTTGTCCTGGTGAAGGCGGCGGTCGGACGGCTCACCTGGGGAGGCGACGTATCCCTGGGCCACTACCTCAGCGGTATTGTCTTCCACTCGGTCGCCGTCGTGACGTGCTCGCCCAACCGCGCTGCTCCCGAGCTCCTCTGTCCGGCCAGGCAGGCCCACACATGACGACGTTCCCGTCGCCCTGCCCCCAGGTGTCGCTGCCGGGTCGTGGGGGGCGCTACATCCCGTCCGTGATCCCCAGCTCCGCCGCGTGAGCGTGCAGGCGCTCCGCCGCCAGCGCCGCCCCCGTCGCGTCGCCGCGTTGGGTGGCGACGACCAGGGCTTGGCCGGCCAGGGTGTGGGCGCGCTGGTGGAGGGCGGTGACGCGGGCGGGGGTGGGTGTGGATGTCGTCGGGGCCGCTCGGAGCGGGGAGTTGCCGTGGAGGTGCCGCACGCGCAGGGCGAGCCGGCGCGCGGCGTCGTCCAGGTCGGGGGACGGGGTCAGCGCGCGGAGCTCGTCCGTCACGGTGAGCAGCGCCGTGAGATGGCCCGCGAGCCGGATGGTGAGCTCCTCCTCGCGGGAGCGGTGCGGTCCCTGGGCGTGCCCGTGCGTGCGGACCGCGTGCCTGGTGCGGGTCGGCTCGTACATGGATGGCCTCCTGAGTTACCTCTGAAGGCCATCCTAACTTAGACGCGGTCTAAAGTTGTCTCGCTTACAGGAAGGAGCGGGGCTACGGCTGTCCGTAGCCGTCCAGGAAGTTCCCGATGCGGGTCACCGCGTCCGCCAGGTCCTTGGCGGAGGGGAGGGTGACCAGGCGGAAGTGGTCCGGCTCCGGCCAGTTGAAGCCCGTGCCGTGGACCACCATGATCTTCTCGGCCCGGAGGAGGTCGAGGACCATCTGCCGGTCGTCCTTGATCTTGTAGACCTTGGGGTCCAGCCGGGGGAACGCGTAGAGCGCGCCCTTGGGCTTGACGCAGCTGACGCCCGGGATCTGGGTGAGCAGCTCGTACGCCACGTCGCGCTGCTCCAGCAGCCGGCCGCCCGGCAGTACCAGGTCGTTGATCGACTGCCGGCCGCCGAGAGCGGTGGCCACCGCGTGCTGCGCGGGCATGTTGGCGCACAGCCGCATATTGGCGAGGATCGTCAGGCCCTCGATGTAGCTGTCGGCGTGGGCCTTGGGGCCGCAGACCGCCATCCAGCCGCTGCGGTAGCCCGCCACGCGGTAGGACTTGGACAGGCCGTTGAAGGTGAGGGTCAGCAGGTCCGGGGCGATGGCCGCGGTGGGGGTGTGGGTGACGCCGTCGTAGAGGATCTTGTCGTAGATCTCGTCGGAGCAGACGATCAGATTGTGACGGCGGGCGATCTCCGTGAGGGACCGCAGCATCTCGTCGTTGTAGACCGCACCCGTGGGGTTGTTGGGGTTGATGATGACGATCGCCTTGGTGCGGTCCGTCACCTTGCTCTCGATGTCGGCCAGGTCCGGCATCCAGTCCGACTGCTCGTCGCAGCGGTAGTGCACCGCCGTGCCGCCCGCGAGGGAGACGGAGGCGGTCCACAGCGGGTAGTCCGGCGCGGGGACGAGGACTTCGTCGCCGTCGTCGAGCAGCGCCTGCATCGACATCTGGATCAGCTCGGAGACGCCGTTGCCGAGGTAGACGTCCTCGACGGAGAGCTCGATGCCCTTGGTCTCGTAGTGCTGCACCACCGCGCGGCGGGCGGACAGCAGCCCCTTGGCGTCGCCGTAGCCGTGGGCGTCGCCCACGTTGCGCAGCATGTCCTCGAGGATCTCGGGCGGGCACTCGAAACCGAAGATCGCAGGGTTGCCGGTGTTCAGCTTGAGGATGCGCTCACCTGCTGCCTCCAGCCGCATGGCCTCCTCGAGCACCGGGCCACGGATTTCGTAGCAGACGTTGGCGAGCTTCGTTGACTGGATCACCTGCATGACGGCCACCATACGGGGGCGCCCCATGCCATGCGCGCCGTTTCTTCTGTCGCTTCGGTCGCAGCGCCCCCGCCCGTAACGTGCTGGTCAGCTCACCGGAGTGCGCCTCACCGCCCTACCGGCCAGTACGTCCGTCCGGCGTCCGTCTTCCATCACAAAGCGTCCGGCAATCAGGACATAAGGAATGCCGGTCGGAAGCGTCCGTGGGGCTTCGAAAGTGGCACCGGCGGCGATCGTCTCCGGATCGAAGAGGACGAGATCGGCGCGGTTGCCCTCGCGGATCAGGCCCCGGTCCGGCAGCCTCAGCCGGGCCGCCGGACGTGACGTGAGATGCGCCACGCACTCCTCCAGGGAGAGCACTCCCAGCTCACGGACGTAGTGGCCCAGGTAGTGCGGGAAGGTGCCATAGGCGCGTGGATGGGGCTTCGCGCCGTGCAGGATTCCGTCACTCCCACCCGTATGGACCGGGTGCCGCATGATCGTGCGGACGTTCTCCTCGTGGCCGACGTGCTGGAGGATCGTGGGCCCTAGCCGATCTTCGAGTAGCAGTCGGCGTGCCGTCGTCCACGGCTCCTCGCCGCGTTCGCGCGCCGTGTGGGCGATGGTCCGGCCGACGTGGGGAGCCAGGGACGGGGCCGCGACCCCCGAGATCTCCACGCTCTCCCAGTCGACCGTCACCCCGTGGCAGCCGTCCGAGCCCGTCACCTCCAGCGCGTGCCGGATCCGGGCGGCGACGGCGTCGTCGCGCAGCCGCGCCAGGACCGCCTCCGGGCCGCCCTCGCCCGCCCAGCCCGGCAACAGCGCGGCGAGCGTGGTGGAGCCGGGGGTGTAGGGATAGGTGTCGAGGGAGATGTCCGCGCCGCCGGCCAGCGCGGCGTCCAGCAGGGCCAGCAGCTCGGGGGCGCGGCCCTCGTTCTCCCCGAAGTTCATGACGGCGTGGGCCAGGTGGAGGGCGCAGCCCGCCGCCCGGGAGAGCTCGATCATCTCCTCGTACGCCCGGAGCGCGCCCGCCCCGTACGAGCGGTGGTGCGGGCAGTAGTAGCCGCCGTACGCCGCGACGACCCGGCACAGCTCGGTCAGCTCGGCGTCGTCGGCGTACATCCCGGGCGTGTAGGTGAGCCCGGACGACATGCCTACCGCGCCCTGCTCCAGGCCCTCCGCCACCAGACGCTTCATACGGTCGAGTTCGGCGGCCGTCGCAGGGCGGTCCTCCCAGCCGACGGCGAGCATGCGGACGCTGCCCTGGGGGACGAGGTAGGCGGCGTTGACGGCGATGCCCTCGCCGGCGAAGCCGTGGTCGAGGCGGTCCAGGTAGCCGCCGACGGTGCGCCAGGTGAAGTCGATGTCGCTCCCGTCGCCGTTCCAGCCGGTGATCTGGGCGCGCACCTCGGCGAGGGTGCGGTCGTCGACGGGCGCGTAGGACAGGCCGTCCTGGCCGATGACCTCCAGGGTCACGCCCTGCGCGGCCTTCGCGGTGTGGGCGGGGTCGCGGAGGAGGGCGAGGTCGCTGTGGGCGTGCATGTCGATGAAGCCGGGGGACAACGCCAGGCCTTGGGCGTCCAGGACGCGCCGGGCTGTGGGCCGGGGGCCCTCACCCGGCCGGTGGATCCCGGCGATCCGGTCGGCGGAGATGGCTACGTCGGCTCGGTAGGAGGGGCGGCCGGTGCCGTCTATGACGCGGGCGTTGCGGATGACCAGGTCCATGCGGTGGTTTCCCCAATCCCGCCCCTTCCCGTAACTGGGGGCAAGCCCCCAGCCCCCCAGGGGGCTCCCGGCGGTAGCCGGGGAGGAGTGAGGACCGGGGTCCGGGGCGGAGCCCCGGTTTCGGGAAGGGGCGGGTCAGGGGAGAAACCACCGGTCCCGGCGGTTGCCGACGGGTGTAACTCCCGTCAGAAGAACGTCCGCACGTACTCCGTGACCGTTCCGTCCGCCGTCGCCAGGGGGATGAGCGGCCATTTCTCGAAGACCGTGCACGGGTGTGACAGGCCCAGGCCCACCCAGTCGCCGACCTCCAGCCGTTCCGCTTCCTCGCCGGTGAGGGAGACGAAGGCGTGCTGGTCGGCGAGGCGGGTGACGGTCAGGCCCGTGGCCGGGCGGAGGGAGCCGTCGCGGGCGGAGCGGACGACCTGCGGTTCGGGGAGGTCGAGGTCGTAGGAGACGTCACGCTTGCCCGCGTTGAGGTAGGCCATGCCGGGCTCGGGGCGGGAGACGACCTGGGCCCAGAGGCGGA
Source organism: Streptomyces hesseae (assembly GCF_031845785.1). Taxonomy (NCBI): domain Bacteria; kingdom Bacillati; phylum Actinomycetota; class Actinomycetes; order Kitasatosporales; family Streptomycetaceae; genus Streptomyces; species Streptomyces hesseae. Next base: position 66,936 of record NZ_JAVRFI010000020.1, on the reverse strand, counting down.
ACGCGGGGTGGAGGGCGCCCTCGTCGGGGTGGCGGTTGAAGGGGGTCTTGCGGCGGTACTGGCCGTCGTCGTGCGTGACGTACGCGCCGGAGCGCAGCAGTTTGAGCACCGGCGCGGACAGCGGCGGAAGCTCCGCGAAGACGCTCGCGACGGCGTCGAACCACGCGCTGCCGCCCGCGCTGACCACGATCTCCTCGACCCCGGCGAAGCGGCCCGCCTTGTCGAAGGCGACCGCCAGCCCCGTCAGCCTGCGCAGCCACGCGTCGACGAGGCCGGCGTCCGCGTCGGGGATCTCGGCCTCGTAGCCGGCGACGCCGACCAGGCGCAGGGTGCCGGTGGCGGCGGCGGCCACCGCGTCCGCGACGGCCTCGCCCTCCGCCTCCGTACGGATGCCCGTACGGGCGCCCTCCGCGCCCAGCTCGACGACGACGTCCAGCGGACGGCCCGCGCCCGCGTCGCGCAGGGCGGCGTCCATCAGCTCGACGCCGCGCACGGAGTCGACGTACGTGACGATCCGCAGCTCAGGGTCGGCGGCCAGCTCGCCCGCGAGCCAGCGCAGCGCGGCGGCGTCGACGACCTCGTTGGCGAGGAAGATCCGCCGTACGCCGAAGGCGCGGTAGACACGGACCTGCGCGGGGGTGGCGGCGGTGATGCCCCAGGCGCCGCGGTCGAGCTGGCGCTCGAAGAGCCGCGGGGCCATCGAGGTCTTGCCGTGCGGTGCGAAGGCCAGGCCGTGCTGTTCCGACCACTGCTCCATGAGCGCCAGGTTGTGGTCCAGCGCCTCGGCGGACAGGGCGAGCACCGGCGTGATGAAGCCGCCGGTGAACAGCGAGCGCCGCTCGGCCGCCAGCTCGCCGACGCTCCGGCCGTCCGCGTCCGGGGGCAGCCCCTTGAACCGGTGGTCCACCCGTTCCCGGGCGAGCTCGGCGACGGCGTCGGCGGCGATGGCGGCGGGTGTGCCGGCCGTGCTGGCCATGGGGCCTCCCAAAGGATCGGGCTGTGTTGCGTTTTCTGCAACGCTCATTGCGTGGAGCGCTGCACGGTGTCTAACATCCCGGCAAGTGCCGGGTCAACGGTAGGGGGATGTGGTGAACGGCCCCGACGTCGTCTGCCTCGGCGAATCGATGGTCGTCCTCCGCCCGGGCCCCACCGGGGCTGGACGCCGCCTCGCCGACGTGCCGTCCTTCGACCGTGGCATAGGCGGCGCCGAGTCGAACGTCGCCTGCGTCCTGGCCGGTCGCGGCCACCCCACCCGCTGGATCAGCCGCGTCGGCGCCGACGCCTTCGGTACGCACCTGGTGGCCGCTGTCGCCGCCCACGGCGTGGACACCACGTACGTCCAGCGCGACCCCGTACGCCCCACCGGCGTGTACTTCCGGACGGCGGGGGAGCGGCCCACGACCAGCGGGACGATCCCGGACCCCTCCTACGGCGAAGCCGCCTACTACCGCGCCGGGTCCGCCGCCTCCGCCATGTCGCCCGCCCTGATCCCCCGCGCCGCCGCCCACGCCGGGCGGATCCTCCACCTCACCGGCATCACGGCCGCCCTCTCCGCCGACTGCCTCGCCCTGCTCCGCGAGCTCGTCGTCCGGGCCCCCGGCAGCGGCCCGCTGCTCTCCTTCGACGTCAACTACCGCGCCGCGCTGTGGCGGCACACCGCACCGGAAGACCCGCGCGTCCTCGCCGAGCTCGCCCGCGCCTGCGACATCGTCTTCGTCGGCGAGGACGAGGCCGAGGCCGCCTGGGGCATCGACGGCGGCCCCGACGCGATCCGGGCCGCCCTGCCCGAACCCGCCGTGCTCGTCGTCAAACAGGGCGCCGCCGGTGCCACGGCCTACACCCGTGACGCCCGTGACGCCCGTGATGCCGTGGTCTCCGTCCCCGCGCCCGCCGTCGACGTCGTCGCGCCCGTCGGCGCGGGCGACGCCTTCGCGGCCGGTTTCCTCTCCGCCACCCTGCGCGGGCTCCCGCTGCCCGCGCGCCTGCGGTACGGCCACCTCATGGCCGCCGCCGCCCTCACCGTCCCCGGCGACCTCGGCGAACCGCCGCCCCCCGCCCTCGCGGACACACTGGCGGGACTGGACCCCGCCGCCTGGGGAAGGCTGCGACTCGGTCCGGGCTGGACCGGCCGGCTGCCCGCACAAGCAGTAGAACCCTGCACAGAGGACCCCCGCACATGAGCCAGACCGTCGACCGCGCCCTGAGCATCCTGCCGCTGCTCGCCGAGGGACCCGCCAACCTCGAACAGGTGGCGGGCCGCCTCGGCGTGCACAAGTCCACCGCGCTGCGCCTGCTGCGCACCCTCCACGAGCACGGCATCGTCTACCGGCAGCAGGACCAGCGCTACCGCCTCGGCGCCCGCCTCTTCGCCCTCGCCCAGCAGGCCGTCGAGAGCCTCGACATCCGCGAGATCGCCCACCCCCACCTCGTCGCGCTCAACGAGAAGTGCGGCCACACCGTCCACCTCGCGGTGTACGAGGAGGACGAGGTCCTCTACATCGACAAGGTCGAGAGCCGCTACCCCGTACGGATGTACTCCCGCATCGGCAAACCCGTCGCGATCACCGTGGCGGCCGTGGCCAAACTGCTCCTCGCCGACCTCCCCGAGCCCGAGCGCCGCGCCGTCGCCGAGCGCCTCGACTACCCCGCCTACACAGCTCGTTCCACCCCCAACGCCACCGCGTTCCTCCAGGAACTGGCTGCCGTACGGGACCGGGGCTGGGCCACCGACTTCGGCGGCCACGAGGAGTCCATCAACTGCGTCGGCGCCCCCGTCCGGGGCCCCGGCGGACGGGTCGTCGCCGCCTGCTCGGTGTCGGCGCCCAACGTCGTCGTCCCCTCCGACGAACTCCTCGCCCTGCTGCCGCTGCTGCGCCGCACGGCGGACGCGATCAGCGCCGAGTACTCCGGAACCACGCCCTCCACGCCCTCGACGAAAGTGATGCCATGAGCGACAACACCCCGAAGATCACCCCGAAGACCGCCGTCACCCCGGCCGGCCACACCACCCCGCCCGCGAAGTTCTCGCACGGCGTGCGCAAGGGGAACATCCTCCAGGTCGCCGGCCAGGTCGGCTTCCTGCCCGCCGAGCCCGGGCAGGCCGGCCCCGTCGTCGCCGGCCCGACCCTGCGCGAGCAGACGCTCCAGACCCTGGCCAACGTCCGGTCCGTGCTGGAGGCGGGCGGCGCGAGCTGGGAGGACGCGATGATGCTGCGCGTCTATCTGACGGACACGGACCACTTCGCCGAGATGAACGAGATCTGGAACGAGTACTTCGCCGACCTGAAGGAGGCCCCGGCGGCCCGGACGACGGTCTACGTCGGCCTGCCGAAGGGCCTCCTGATCGAGATCGACGCGCTCGCGGTGCTGGGCTGAGACGTGTAGCTGAGACGTGTAGTTGAGACGTGTAGGGGGGGGCGAGCTGTCGGCCCGCCCCCCCGCGTCAGCCACCGTTCAGCCGCTCATGAGCAGTACTGCTGCGCCTTCCCGATCGACCGGTACATGCAGTCCGCGTTCTCCAGGAGCTGGAGTACCGCCTCCCGGTTGCGCGCGGTCTCGCGGTCGATGACCGACGCCGGCGGGTAGAAGCCGCCGCCCGCCCCGCTCGCGTCCGGGTACATCTCGAAGGTGTAGGCGAAGACCTTCTGGTTGCCCCAGAGCCAGTCGTCGATCGACCCGTCCGTGATGTACAGGTCGCTCGACTGCTCCGGCGTGTAGCCGTTGCTCGCGGCCATGGACTTCCCGACGGCCGCGAACGCGTCGCGGTCGTCCTGCGTCATGCCGGGCGCCGTGTCGTCGTACGTCCAGCCGAACGGCCAGAGCACCAGCTCGCTGTAGGTGTGGAAGTCGATCGCTGCCTTGATCTGCTGCTTGCCGCCGACGACGCGGCTGCGGACGAAGTCGGCGACGACCTTCACCTCAGGGGCCGACTCCGGGCCGGAGCCGCGGTACGTCTCCGAGCCGGTGCTGCCGGACGAGCCGCCGCAGCAGCCCCACTTGAAGTCCCAGTTGCGGTTGAGGTCCGTGCCCGGGGAGCTCGAACCCGTGTTGGGCTGACGGTTCTTGCGCCAGCCGCGATAGGTGCCGGTGGCGATGTCGTATTCGCCGCCGTCGGGGTTGACGTCGGGAACGATCCAGATCACCCGGCTGTCGAGCATCTTGGTGACGCGGGCGTCCTTGCCGTACTGGGAGCCGAACTCCTTCAGCAGGTACAGCGCCATCTCGACGGTCAGGTGCTCGCGGGCGTGCTGGTGGTGGGTGAAGAGCACCTCGGGCTTGGCGGCGTCCGTCGCCGCCGAGCCGTTCGTGACCTTCACGGCGATGATGTCCCGGCCCTCGTAGGACTTGCCGATGACCTGCTTGCTCATGAGGGACGGGTACGCGGCGATGTCCGCGTCGATCTCCGCCATGGCCCGGGCGTAGTTGTGGTACTTCGAGTCCGCCGGCGGGAAGTCGTACGGCCTGGCGGCGCGGCCCCGGTCCGGGGCGCCGGGCAGGGCCGTCACCCGGTAGCCCATGCCGCGGATGCGCTCGGCCTGCGCGGCGTCGGCGGTGACGACGACGGAGTCGTGCCGCACGGCGTCGACCGAGGCGCCGGTCGCGGCGACGGCGGTGCGCTGGGCGGCGGTTCTCGGCCCGCTTACCTCGTACGAGCGGGTGTTGTTCGCACGGGTGTCGTTCGCACGGATCTCATCCGCGTGAGTGCCGCCCGTCCGGGTGCCGTTCGAGCCGTTCGCGCCATGCCCGGCGCCGTGCTCCGCTCCGTGCGAGGACGCGGGGGCGGCCATGGCCAGGGTGAGCAGGGCGGCGCCCGTGGCGGCGGCCCATCGGACGCGGTTCCTGCGGGAATGGGGGGTGTGGGGTCGCATGCGGCCTCCTGAGGGGCGTTCGTGCGACGAATGAGGGGGGTGTTCGCTGCCGATCCTCCCCAGTGTTCGAGGCATGACATGTGCAGGTCAAGGAGAAGTGTGCGAGGGAAACAAGCCAACTTCCCCATCACTTCAGACCGCTTGATTGCCCGGCGCCCACAGCGGACCCAACAATGCACACGTCAAAACCGGATGCACTTCTGAACGGAGAGGACCACCCCCCATGAGACGACCTCTCGTCGGTGCGCTCACGACGCTGCTGCTCACCGGAGCGACCGTCGCCGGCGTCGGCGCCGGGCCCGCCACGGCCGCCCCGGCCGACGGGCCGAAGGCCGCCCCCACCGCCGCGCAGGCCAAGTCCAAGGCTCAGTCCAAGGCCAAGGCCGTCGACTTCGCCGGCACCGTGGCGCTGAGCAACTGTTCCGGCTCGCTGATCCGCATGCCCAACTCGGCCGACAACGACCCCGCCCTCGTGATGACCAACGGCCACTGCCTGGAGACCGGCATGCCCGGCCCCGGCGAGGTCCTCGTCGACCAGCCCTCCAGCCGCACCTTCAGCTTGCTCAACTCCACCGCTGGCAAGGTCGCCACGCTCCGCGCCACCAAGGTCTCGTACTCGACGATGACCGACACCGACGTCACGCTCTACGAGCTGAACACCACCTACGCGCGGATCAAGCAGCAGTACGGCATCGACGCGCTCGCCCTCTCCGGCGACCACCCCGTCGCGGGCACGCCCATCAAGGTCGTCTCCGGCTACTGGAAGCGCATTTACTCCTGCAATGTCGACGGGTTCGTCCACCAGCTCCGCGAGGCCGACTGGACCTGGAAGGACTCGCTCCGTTACACCCCGTCCTGCAACACCATAGGTGGCACCTCCGGCTCGCCCGTCATCGACGCGAACTCCGGCAAGGTCGTCGCCATCAACAACACGGGCAACGAGAGCGGCGAGAGCTGCACGATGAACAACCCGTGCGAGGTCGACGAGAACGGCAACGTCACGGTCCGCCGGGGCATCAACTACGCCGAGCAGACGTACGGCATCACCAAGTGCGTCGGCACCGGCAACAAGATCGACCTCGACCTGCCGGGCTGCGAGCTGCCGAAGCCGGCCGGGGAAGAGATCCGTCGCTGACCTGTCCGTCCTCAAGCGCCGGACGGGCTGAACGCAGCCCGTCCGGCAGGCATGGGGGTCCGGGGGCGGGTCAGGGGCTCACTCCCTCCCTGACCTACGGCAACCCGTGGACATGCGGTCCCACCGCGCCGGACCACGCGTTGCCACTGGCCGCGTCCCAGTTCGTGGACCAGGTCATGGCCCCCCGGAGCCCCGGATAGGTGCGGGAGGGCTTGAACGAACCGCAGTTCGTGCCCTGCGTGAGGCAGTCCAGGGCGGCGTTGACCACGGACGGGGCGACGTAGCCGCTGCCCGCGCCACGCGGTGAGGCGGGCACGCCCAGGCCCACCTGGGACGGGTCCAGGCCGCCCTCCAGCTGGACGCAGGCCAGCGCGGTCAGGAAGTCCACCGAGCCCTGCGAGTACACCTTCCCGTCGCAGCCGTTCATGGAGCCGCTGTTGTAGAACTGCGTGTTGACGACGGTCAGGATGTCCTTGATATCGAGCGCGGTCCTGAAGTAGCCCGACGACGTCGACTGCATGTCGATCGTCTGCGGCGCCATCGTGATGACGAGCTTGTCGCCCGCCTTCGCCGACAGCGCGCGCAGCGCCTGCGCCATGTACGTCGGGTTCAGCCCGTTCTCCAAGTCGATGTCGACGCCGTTGAAGCCGTACTTCCGCATCAGCGCGTACACGCTGTCGGCGAAGTTGTTCGCGGACGTCGCGTCGTTGACGCCGACAGTGCCCCGCTCGCCCCCGACGGAGATGACGACGGACTTGCCCGCCGCCTGTTTGGCTGCGATGTCCGCCTTAAACGCCGCTTCCGAATATTTCAGCGCCGGGTCGAGGGTGAAGTCGACGGCTCCCGGCGTGGTCGTCGCATCCGCGAAGGCGACGGCGATGATGTCGTACGCGGCCGGGATGTCGGCGATCTTCTGGACGGTGGCGCCGTTGTCGAAGTTCTGCCAGTAGCCCGTCACCGCGTGCTTGGGCACGCCGGGGGTGCCGCCCCCGCCCCCGGCCGTCGTGCCGGTGACGGCGGTCGAGGCGGCCGACTCCCCGGCGGCGTTGGAGGCCGTCACCTGGAAGCGGTACGAGGTGGCCGCCGCCAGCCCGGTGACGGTGGCGGACGTACCGGTCGTCGACAGCGCCTTGGCGCCGTCCCGGTAGACGGTGTAGCCCGTCGCGCCGGGCACATCGTGCCAGCTCAGGGCCACGGACGACGCGGTGACCGCGCCCGCCGCCAGCCCGCCCGGCGCGTCGGGCACCTGGCCGCCGGGATCGCCCGGATCGCCGCCGGCGGGACCCGTGAGGGTGATGTCGTCGGCGAAATAGGCGGGCTGCCCGTACCACCCGTGAGTGAACACCGTGACGGAGGCGGTATTCGCTCCGGTTGTGAAACCGGTGGTGAGCAGCTGCCAGTCGTCCGCGCTCGGCGTCCACGTCGACACGTCCGTGGTGCCCGTCCCGGCGGTGCCGAGGTAGACGTACGACCCCCGCACCCACGCGCTCAGCGTGTACGAGGAGTTGGGCCGTACGCTCACGCTCTGCGCACACGTGGCGGTGTCGGAGCCGGTGGGGGCGGCCCGGAGCGCGGCGGAGCCGGAGTGCGCGGGGGAGGCGACCGTCGTGCCGCTGCCGCCGGTACAGCTCCAGGACGACAGACCGGACTCGAAGCCCGGGTTCCTGACGAGGTTCGGGCCGTCGGCCGCCGGGGCGGCCGCCGCCCCCGCGCTCGTACCGCCCAGCGTCACGAGACCGCCGGCCGCGAGCGCGACGGTGGCGAGAATACCGCCGAGGCGGCGTCTCAGAGGCGGGTGAGCCCGGTGCCGATGACGGGATATGCGTTCCACTACTGCCTCCGGTGGGAAGGGAGTTGGGAGGGAAGTTGGGAAGGGAGTTGACACTGTGATGGGGGGTGTTCATACGGAGCGGTGGCCACCGTCCGTGGCGCCAATGTGGTCCAGACCAATGCTTTCGTCAAGGCTTCGGTGCCGCGCCACCACCCCGTGGGGCAAACATCGAGGAACTGTTCTCAGCCGCTCCATTCGTGGATAAAGTGCGGAGGCGCCAGCACTGGGCAGTATCGATCTGCGACCGCCGGAGCCCCCGCGGCCGGAGTGAACGGGGAAGCCGACGTGCCGATTGCGATAGCGGTCACCAGTTCCGATCTGGTGCTCCCACCGCCCGGCGGGCCCGTCCCGGCCGCCGCCGTGCTGCGGCCGCCCGAGGAGCAGCCGCTGGAGACCGCCGTCACCCAGGCCGCCCTCCTGCTCGACCAGTGCGGCCACCTCGTCGTCCTCTACCCCGACTCCCTCCCCGCCGCCTACGTCCGCCGGCTGCACACCGTGCGCTCGGTCCTGGAGAGCGACCGCGTCGCCCTGCTGCCCGTCGCCCTGCCGCCCCTCGCCGTCGGCGTACTGGCCCGGCAGTTACGGCAGTTGTCGGTCTCCGACCTCAGCCCCGGCGTGCTCGCCTCCGCCGCCCGGCTGCTCACCCACTACATCTACGCGGGCGCCCAGCTGGCCTCCGTCGCCCGCTGCGACCGCGTGGACGTGGGCCTCGGCGCGCACGTCGGCTCCCTCGTGCCCGGCACCCGCTTCGGCGTCCTCGTCAACCCCACCCGGAGGCTGCTGCGCACCGGGCCCGGCGAGACCCCCGACGGCCCCGGCTTCGCCACCCGGCTGACCGTCGCCCGCGCCCGCCCCCGCACCGGCGAGGACTGGGTCACCGACACCCTCGCCCCGGGCTGGCGGGTCGAGGGCGTCCAGGAGATCCTCCCGCTGCCCGCCGACTCCCGGCGCTGGTGGGGCACCCACCGGGCCGTCGAGTTCGCGGCCGCCATCCCCGACCCGTCCGTGCTCTACCAGCTCGTCACGTCCGTACGCCGCGAGGAGTGCCACTGGTGCGGTCTCGAACTCATCGGTGACCGCTGCGGATTCTGCTCCGCGCCCGTGCCGCGCGCGGCCCCCGCGGTCGCCGCCCGCTCCGCCCACGCCATCGGCCCGCCCGCCACCGCCCGTACGCCCGGAGCCCGCCACGCCGCCCCGGCGACGAGCGGCCGCTGAGCGCCGGCCGGCAGCTACGACCATGACCCCGACCCTGACCCCGATCCCGAATCCGATCCCGACCCCGGTCCGAACGAGGTTCGCCACCCGATGAATTCACGCCAGCGACGCGGCATCGTCCTGCTGCTCCTGTCGGCCCTCTGCGCCGTCGGCGCGTTCGCCGGAGTGTTCTCGGTCATCCACGACGCCGAGTCGAAGGTCGGCCCCGAGACCACCGCGTACCGGCTGAAGGCCGACATCCCCGCCTACCGCGACCTGGACTCGGACGAGTTCGAGAAGATCTCCATGCCCGAGCGCTGGCTCCCCGCCACCGCCGTCACCGACCTCTCCGCACTGCGCGGCAAGATCGCCGTCACCCCGCTGCGGAAGGGCTCGCTGCTCCAGAGCGACATGATCGTCGCCCGGCCCGCGCTCGCCCCCGGCAAGCAGGAGATCGCCATCATGATCGACGCGGCCACGGGCGTCGCCGGCAAGATCCAGCCGGGCGCGCGGGTCAATATCTACGCCACCTTCGACGCCAAGGAGCAGGGCGCCAAGCCCGTCTCCAAGGTGATCGTCAGCGGTGCCCAGGTCATCGACGTCGGCAAGCTCACGCCCTTCAAACGGGACGGCGACAACAGCCGGGCCGCCGCCACCACCCGGCAGGCGGGGGAGGCCGTGCCGATCACCTTCGCCCTCGACACCAAGGACGCCCAGCGTGTCGCCTACGCGGAGTCGTTCGCCTCGCACGTCCGGCTCGCCCTCGTCGCCCCCGGCAGTCAGGAACCCGTCGGCAGCGGCGACCGCACGTACACCCTGGACGCCGACAAGTAGCCGGATGGCTGTCATGGACCGAGTGTGGATGGAGGAGGCAGGCTCCCGGTGACGATCAGAATCCTCCCGGCCGTCGGCGACCCCGGCACCGCCCGCGCCGTCGCCGACGTGCTCGCCGGGCTCCCCGGCGTCGCGCCCCTGCCCGGCGTCGGCGACTCCGGCCGCCTGCTGGAGGCGCTCGCCGCGCTGGGCGCGGGCGGGGTCGCCCACCTGCCCGAGGTCGTCCTCGTGCACGAACGCCTCGGGCCCGTCCCCGCTCTCGAGATCGTCCGCGAGATCGCCCTGCGCTTCCCCGCCACCGGCGTCATCCTGATGTCCGCCGACGCCGGGCCCGCCCTCTACGCCGCCGCCATGGACTGCGGCGCGCGCGGCCTCGCCGGACTCCCCCCGACCTACGAGGAACTGGGCGCCCGCGTCCAGGCCGCCGCCCACTGGGCCGACGGAGTCCGCCACCACCTCGGCGCGGCCGCCGAGGGAACCTCTGACGGAAGCGCCGCCCCCGAAGAAGCACGCGGCATGCTCGTCGCCGTCGTCGGCGCCAAGGGCGGCGTCGGCACGACCGTCACCGCCGTCCAGCTCGCCCTGGCCGCCTCCGCCGCCGGCCGGGACGTCGCCCTCGCCGACCTGGACCTCCAGTCCGGTGACGTCGCCTCCTACCTCGACGTACAGTTCCGCCGGTCGATCGCCGACCTCGCCGGCATCAGCGACATCACCCCGCGCGTCCTGGCGGACGCCGTCTTCCCCCACCCCACCGGCCTCGGCCTGCTCCTCGCCCCGGCGGAGGGCGAACGCGGCGAGGACGTCGGCGAACCCGCCGCCCGGCAGATCACCGCCGCCCTGCGCGGCCGCTACGAACTCGTCGTCGCCGACTGCGGCACCCAGATCACCGCTGCGGGCGCGGCCGTCATCGAGGCGGCCGACCTGGCGTTACTGGTCACCACGCCGGACGTGGTGTCCGTCAGGGCGGCCAAGCGCATGGTCCGGCTCTGGGAACGGCTTCAGATCCGTACGGCCGAGGAGACGACCACCGTGGTCAACCGCCACACCCGTAACGCGGAGATCCAGCCGCCCCTCATCGCCCGCACCACCGGCACCCGCGCCGCCCGCACGACCGTCCCGGCCGGCTACAAGGAGCTCCAGGGAGCCGTGGACTCCGGCCGGATGCAGGACCTCGACGCCCGCTCCGGGGTCCGCCAGGCCCTGTGGACCCTGGCCGCCGAACTGGGCCTGGCCACGCCCTCGCGCCCAGCCGCCGGCCATCACCGCCCGGCCCTGGGCGGCCTGCGGAGGCGCCGTGCCATAGAGGGCGGCGGCGGTACGGACCCGTCGGCCCCCGCCGGCGGGGGCGGCACGGGCCCGGAACAACTGTCCCCGGTGCCTCCGGGGGGCGGCGGCCGCTTCCGGCGGCGCGACCGCTTCGGCGGAGACAGAGGACAGGTCGCGGTGGAGTTCGTCGGCATCCTGCCGCTGATCCTCGTCGCGCTGGCCGTCGTCTGGCAGTGCGTCCTGGTCGGTTACTCGTACTCCCTGGCCGGCCACGCCGCCGACAAGGGCGCCCGCGCGGGCGCGGTCGGCCGCGACTGCGCGGCCGCGGCCCGCGCTGACATGCCGAAGTCCTGGCACACGGAACCGTCCTGCGGCCCGGGCCCGGCGGCCGGGGTCTACAGCGCGAGCGTCCGCGTGAAGGTCCCGGTCCTCTTCCCGGGCGCGGCCGACTGGCCGTGGACGGTGGAGAGCACGGCGGGCGTGGCGAGGGAGGACTGAGTGGGCCACAACTTAAGCAACTCAGCCCCTCCGGCGTTTGAGGAGCGGGGGTCCGGGGGCGGGGCCCCCGGGAACGACCGAGGCTCCGCCTCCATCGAATTCCTGGGCTTCCTCCCCCTCCTCCTCGCCCTCGCCCTGGGCGCCACCTACCTCGGCATAGCCGCCTACGCCACCATGCAGGCCGGTACCGCCGCCCGCGCAGCCGCCCGGACCGCCACCGTCGACGACCCCAGGACCGCCCCCGCGGCAGCGGCCCGTGCCGCGGTGAGCCCCTGGGTCGCGGCCAGAGCGGACGTCGCCGCCACCTCCTGCGCCCCCGGCACGGACCGGGCCACCGCCACCGTGACCGTCGACGTCCCGCCCCTCCTCCCCGGCACCGGCTTCACCGTCACCCGCAGCGCCACCATGGCCTGCGCCCAGGACACCCCCGGGGGCACCCCATGAGCCTCCGAGCCCGGATCGCCGTCCCCGAACCCCGCCCCGACGGCCGGGAGCCCGGCCACCTCGTCCCCGTCTACCGGGCCAAACTCCTCGAAGAGATCGACCTCGCCGAGATGTCCGCGCTCGACGCCGACGAGCGCCGCTCGCGCCTGGAGCGCGTACTCGGCCACATCATCAGCCGCGAGGGCCCCGTCCTGTCGACCGCCGAACGCGACCGGCTCATCAGGAGGGTCGTCGACGAGGCCCTCGGCCTGGGCGTGCTGGAGCCCCTCCTGGAGGACCCCTCCATCACCGAGATCATGGTCAACGGCCCCGACCAGGTCTTCGTCGAGCGCGCCGGCCGCGTCGAGCCCGTACCCGTACGGTTCGCCTCCCACGACCAGCTGATGCAGACGATCGAGCGGATCGTGTCCACCGTCAACCGCCGCGTGGACGAGTCGAATCCGATGGTCGACGCCCGGCTCCCCACCGGCGAACGCGTCAACGTGATCATCCCGCCGCTCGCGCTGAACGGCGCCACCCTCACCATCCGCCGCTTCCCCCGCCCGTACACCCTCCACGAGCTGATCTCCATGGGCACGCTGGACGAGCCCATGCTGATGCTGCTCGCCGCGCTCGTCCGGGCGAAGTTCAACGTGGTCGTCTCCGGGCCCACCGGCGCCGGCAAGACGACGCTCCTCAATGCCCTGTCCGGCCTCATCCCCGACGGCGAACGCATCATCACCGTCGAGGACGCCGCCGAGCTGCAACTGCAACAACAGCACGTCATCCGGCTGGAGTCCCGCCCCCCGAACGTCGAGGGGAAGGGACGGATCACCATTCGCGACCTCGTCCGCAACTCCCTGCGCATGCGCCCCGATCGCATCATTGTCGGCGAGGTGCGCGGCGGGGAGACCCTGGACATGCTCCAGGCCATGTCCACCGGCCACGACGGCTCCCTCGCCACCGTCCACGCCAACAGCGCCGAGGACGCGCTGATGCGACTGCGCACGCTGGCGTCGATGTCCGAGGTCAAGATCCCCTACGAGGCGTTGCGCGACCAGATCGACAGCGCCGTGGACTGCCTGGTGCAGCTCGTCCGCCACGCGGACGGCACCCGCCGCATCGCGGAGATCGCCTTGCTGGACTCGGGCCCGGAAGGGTACGGAAGCGTCGGCCACCGCCTCGCCACCGTCGCCCGCTTCGACGTCCGGCCGATCGGCGCCGACCGTGTCGTACACGGCACGTTCACGCACTTCCCGCTCCCCGAACGCGCCGCCGAGCGACTGCGGATGGCCGACGAGCCCGTGCCACCGGCCTTCGGCGTCGCCGCGTTCCCCCAGGAGCTCGCCACCCGAAGAACCGGCCAGAGCCAGCAGAGGTAAAGGACCAGCGGACATGGACCACCTGGACGAGCTCGCCCTGCTGGCCGTCGGCGCCACCGCACTGTGCGGGACGCTGGCCGTCGCGGGCGTACGGACGTACGCCACCGGCAGGGACCGCCACCAGGCGCTCGTCGACCGGCTCTCCGACGCCCCCGCCCCGCCCCCCGCCGGCCCGGCCCGCCCCTTCCGGCGCCTGGACCGCCGGCTGCGCGCCACCCGCCCCGGCCGGCGGCTGGAGTGGGAGATCGCCGCCACCGGACTGGACATCACCGTGGGCGAGTTCGCGGCCGCGACCATCGGCGCGGCGGCCGGGCTGTGGATCGTCGCCGCGCTGCTCCTCGCGCCGTTCTTCGGGCCGCTGGCGGCCGCCGTCGCCATCTGGTCCTCCCACGGCTTCCTGGTGTGGCAGCGGCGCAAACGCACCGAGAGGTTCATCGGCCAGCTCCCCGAGCTCTCCCGGATCCTCGCCAACGCCACCCAGGCCGGACTCGCCCTCCGCACGGCGCTGGGCATGGCGGCCGAGGAGATGGAGGCCCCGGCGGGCGAGGAGCTCGCCAAGGTCGCCGACCGGCTCGCCGTCGGCCACTCCATCGACGACGCCCTCGGCGAGCTCGCCCGGCGGCTGCCCTCCCGTGAACTGGTGGTGCTCGTGACCACGCTCGTCCTTTCCCATCGCGCGGGCGGCACGGTCGTCAGCTCCCTGCGCAATCTCACGACCACCCTCGAAGAGCGCAAGGAGACCCGGCGCGAGGTGCGGACACAGCTCTCGCAAGTGACGGTGACGGCCTACGTCGTACCGCTGATGGGCATCGGGACGTTGTTGCTGATGGACCGCATCGCACCCGGATCGCTGGACCGGATGACGGGAAGCTGGCTGGGGCAGGCCGCGGTCGTGGCGGCCTTCTGCCTCTACGGGGTGGGGTTCTTCCTCATCCGCCGGATGTCGCGGATCGACGTGTGAACCGACGTATGGATCGGCGTATGGATCCGCGTATGGATCCGCGTATGGATCGACGTGTGAACCGACGTGTGAGCCGGGCCCGGGACATGGGGAGAAGACGGGACAAGGGGAGATGAACGGCATGGGAATCCTGCTGGCGCTGCTGGCCGGCGTGTCCGTCGTGGGCGCCTGCCACGGCATCGCGCTCGTCCGCAGCGAGGCCAGGCTGCCTCCGGACCTCGTCCTGGCCCTCGAAGTCGGCTCCACGCGCACCACGGCCGTCGGCTCGGCCCTCGACCGGCTCGGCATGCGCTACGCACCGCTCGTCCTCCGCCTGATGGGTGAGAAGCGCGTCGCGGCCGTACGGCGCCGCATCGACCGGGCCGGCAACCCGGGCGGCCTGACCGTCGACCGTTACGCGGCCCGCCGGGCCGTCTACGGCACGCTCGGCCTCGTCGGCGCGCTGGTGATGCTGGCCAAGGGCCAGGCCCTGCTCGCCGTGCTGATGGTCGCCTTCGGCCTGTTCTGGATCGAGGTCGGCATCCTGGCCGCCGTGCGCGAGCGCCGGGCGGCCATCGAGCGGACCCTGCCGGACTTCCTGGACGTCCTCGCCGTCGTCGTGAGCGCCGGGCTGAGCTTCCGGCAGGCGCTCGACCGGGTGGCCGAGCACTACGAGGGCCCGTGGTCGGACGAATTGCGAATCGTGCTGCGACAGTTGGACATGGGCGTCGCCCGCCGCCAGGCCTTCGACGAACTGCGCAAGCGCAATGACTCCGAACAGGTGGCCCAGTTCGTCACCGCCCTTCAGCAGGGCGAGGAACTGGGCACCCCCATCGCCGACACCCTGATCGGCATCGCCAAGGACATGCGCCGCACGGACGCCCAGCTGGCCCGGCGGCGCGCGGCCAGGACGGTACCCAAGGCGACGATGGTCATCACGACGTTCATGGTCCCGGGCACGGTGATCCTGCTGATCGCGGGGTTCTTCCTGGGCTCGGGCACGGATTTCGGCTCCATCACGGGGGAGTGAGGGCCAATGAGGTGCATCACCACCTGTGAGAGGAGAACCACCGTCATGACACACGCCTCGCAGCACATCCATATATCCCCGCACCACGCAGCTCCCTGCTCCGAGCCCGCCGGGGCGTATCCACTGGGGGAGTTGAGGGAAGACCGTGAAGGGCCTTCGCGCCTGCAATCGGATGTGGGACAGTCGTCGGCGTCGACGTCCGAGGGCATCGCCGCCGAGCGGGGGTGAGACAGATGGTGTCCCAACTTCCCGGTGAGGGAAGGGAACGGGTCCGTACGGAGATCTCCCGAGGAGGAGAACATGAGGATCAAGGGAATCCAGAGGCTCTCGGCAGACGACCGGGGGCAGACCTCGGTCGAGTACCTGGGCATCATCGCCGTGGTCGTGGCCATCATCCTCGTCCTGACGACGACGGACTTCGGCACGATGATCGCGACGGCGATCACCAACCAGATCAGCCGCATCACCGGCTGAGCAGATCGCCCTTCGGGCGGTTCCGTGGCGACGCCCTCCGTGGCGACGCCGGACAGGCGTTCCCGCTGTACATCACGGCCGTGGCGGCCCTGCTCTTCCTCGCGCTCGCCTTCTTCGCCGTCGGCCGCGCGGGCGCCGTCAAGAACGCCGCCCAGACCGCCGCCGACGCGGCCGCCCTCGCCGCCGCCCAGGACTACCGGGACCAGCTCCGTACGGGCTTCCTGCTGGCGGTCGGCACGGGCGGCGGGCCGGCCGGTGCGGGCGGCGGCTGGGCCGACTGGCTGGCGGGCCGGGGCGGCCGGGACGGCCCGGCCTGCGATGCGGCGGAGTCGTACGCGCGGCTGAACGGCGCCCAGCCGGCGATCACTTGTGAGCCGGGCGGTGAGCCGGGTTCGTTCACGGTCACGGTCGTCTCGGAGCGGACGGTGGGGGAGTCCGTCGTCCCCGGGACGGGCGACAAACACGCGAGGGCGACGGCGAAGGCGACCGTGACGCCGCGCTGCGACGCGATGACGCCCGTACCCCCGACGCCACCCCCCACCCCCACGCCCACTCCTACTCCTACAGCCTCCCCGTCCCCGTCCCCGACCCCGTCTTCGCCCCCGGTCGTCGACCTCACCTGCGACGGCGGGAAGGTGCTGGTGATCGACCCGAGGCGCCCCGACGCGACGGTGAAGGCAACGGACCTGTTCGCCGTGCGCCTCGCCGAGTGACCCCCACCGACCGACCAGTGAAGGAACGGCACCCATGAGCTTTCGTACCGCAGGTGCGGCCCTTGTGGTCGTCATATCCCTCGCCCTGGCGGGCTGTGGAGGTGAGGGGGACGACGATGGAAAGAAGACGATCGACCTGAACGCGGCGAGAGGCACTGCGCCCGCGCCCAAGTCCGAGGAGCCCGCGTCGTCGGGCGCGAAACTCGGCGAGATCAAGGGCCCGGACGGCGTGGTCGTCACCCTCACGTCCGCCGTTCGCGACAAGGGCGGCTTCGTCACCGTCAACGGAACGGTCGCCAACCGGGGCAGCAAGCCGTACACCCCGCTGACGTGGCGCTCGAAGGAGACGGAGATGAAGTCCCAGTCCTCGGTCTCGGGCGCCTCGCTCATCGACTCGGCCGGGAAGAAGCGCTATCTCGTCCTGCGCGACACGGACGGCGAGTGCCTGTGCACCACGGGCCTCGTCAACATCCGCCCCGGCGAGAGCCGCCCCGTCTTCGCCCAGTTCCCGGCGCCGCCCGCGTCCGTGGCGGACGTGGACTTCCAGCTTCCGGCGATGCCGTCCGTACGGATCAGGATCTCGGGGTGAGGGCCGTGACTCCGGCAGCGGTTCCCTTGGGGACATTCCTGGCGGTGACGATGGCTTTCGCTGTCGCGATGCCGGGCCCGGCGGCGGTGAACGCGTACGCGGACGCCGGCCCGGGCCGCCAGGCCAATACGACGCCGCCGGTGAAGCTCGACCCGACGGCCCCGGGCCTCAAGCTCCGGCCGGGCAGGAAGCTCGCTCCGGGCCGCGTCCTCGACATCAAGTCGGTCGTCGAGACGGACGACGGCGGCGAGCGCCGTGAGGACACCAACGTGGACGTCACCTTCGCCCTCCAGGCCGAGGTCATCTTCGACAAGGACAGCGCCGACCTGGGCGACGCCGCCCGCACCCGCATCCGCGCGATCGCGGACGAGGTGAAGAAGCAGAAGGCCACGGCCCTGCGCGTCTTCGGCTTCACGGACAACCTCGGCGACGCCGACCACGGCGTCGCCCTCAGCAAGGAACGCGCCAACATGGTCCAGCGGGAGCTGGCCAAGGACGTGGGCTCGGCGGCGATCCAGTACGAGATCCGCGGCTACGGCGAGCAGTACCCGATCGCCGACAACGGCACGGAGGACGGGCGCCGGAAGAACCGCCGGGTGGAGGTGAGCTTCCCCCGGAAGTAGCCCTCAGCTCGCCTTGCTACCCGGCCTTGTTGCCGTTGATCCAGTCGTCGTTGTCCTGCCAGGCGTAGAGGGTGCCGCCGTCGGTGTAGGCGTAGTAGAGGCCGCAGCGGGCCTGCGCGGCACGACCGGCGTCCTTGCCGAATCCGGTGCCGGTGCCGGGGAACCAGGACGCGGAGAGGTTCGGCTCCTTCGCCCGGGTGCCGGACGGGAGGGCCGTGCACTCCGAGGGCAGCTTGCCGGTGGGCAGTGTGGCCTTGAGGAGACGGTCGCCGCCGGTGGTCCTCATCGCGTACCGGATCTCGCGGGCGTCGTCGGGCAGCCAGCGCGGCACCGAGGCGCGGTCGGCCTTGGCCTCGGCCCCCGTGGCGTACTGGGACGTCTGGTCGTGGTGGCCTTGGTACCAGTCCTTGGCGGCGGGGATGGCGGCCGCGGCGCCGACGGAGGCGAGGACGACGATGGCGACGCCGGCGGCGGCGCCGGCAGCGAGCTTGGTCTTCATGGGGGGACCGGGCCCTTCGGAATCGGAGGAGGAGCGAGACTCGGGTGGAATGTCCGATTCCAGTATTCGGTCCCCTCAAGGCCTCCCGGGTCCCTCCGAGGCACGGTCCTGCCGTCAGACCACAGACGGACCGCCCCTAGGGGACACGGACGCGGACGCGATCGCTCACACGCCCTGGATGAAGCGGGCGTACGGCCGGTTGACGCGGTCGTGGACGGCCCGCAGCCACGGCTGACGGACGGCGGGCAACCGCGCCAGCGTGTCGAGGAGAACCCTGTCGTCGGGCTCGAAGAACCGATCCGGCAGCAACGGCAGGGGATCGTCGCGCAGGACGCCGTCGGGCAGCCCACCGGCCGCGGGCTGCCACGGCCGTTCGCCGGGGAACGCGAGACGCGTCCACATCCCGGCGGCCAGCGGCGCGGTCCGCGAGGTCCCGGAGGGCGGCCGCCACGCCTCGCCCGTCAGCGGGTGCCGCGGCACCAGGAGGATGCCGGCGGCCGGATCCGGGGCGGGCAGGCCGGGCCCGGCCAGGGCGAGGGTCTTCACCGGCGCCCCCTGGGGAAGCAGCGCGTCGAGCGCGCGACGGAACGTATCCGCGACGAGCCCGTCGGGGACGACCACGGGCGCGCCCTCCGAAGCCACCAGCACATGCGCCAGCGCCGCCCCCACGGCCGCCTCCCACTCCCGGCTCCACGCCCCGGAGCGGCTGAGCGGCGGAACACCCTGCGGCCCCCTCGCGAGCGCCTCCCAGCCGCTCGCCCAGGGAACGGGCCCGTCCACGGGAAGGCGGCGTACGGCGTCCGGAGTGAACCACACCGCTTGCCACAGCGAACAGTCGTCGATACGGGTGGCCACCGGCCGGCCGCACCGCTCGCACGCGAGGTTCGGGCCGTCGGCGCCGGTCAGCCCACAGCAGTAGCCCTCGCATCGCTCGGGTATCAGGACGGTGCCACGGGTGTCCCCCGGAGCGACGACGATCTCGCCCGGTGCGGCGTACGACAGCCCGTAGACCGGTGCGAAGACGCCGCGGGACGCGGCCTCGGCCTCCCCGACCTCGTGCCACGGCCGCCACGGCGGCCCGGAGGGCTCGGGATCGACGGCGTACGTCCCCGATTCCATCAGCACGGGGAGCATTACCCCGTTGCCCCACTTCTGATGGGCATGGTCGGGCAGAGCGACCTCAGTCAGCGGGGCACTGAGCACGGCGTCACACCCGGCGCACGCGAAAACCGTCACACAACTCCTCACATGTCTGGAACAGGCGAATTATCCAGGCCGGGAGATCGCGAACCAACAGCTTTGAAGACGGTAACCCCCGCCTCGGCGGTCAGGATCGCGGCCGGTTCCGCGACACCGCGTCCGCGCAGGGCGTCGGCGACTGGCGAACAGCCCGGCGGCCGCGTCAAGTCCGGCGGCCAGAGCGTCGATCGGCGCAGCGGAGGGCGGACATCGGTGACCGCCGCCACGAACGCGTCCCGCAGCGCGGCCTCGCCGCCGAACAGCGCCTCGCGCCTGTCACAGACGGCATCGTCGTCGCCCGCGCGGGCGTCACGGGGGTTGGCGCTGGTCCGACGTCCGTCCGTCTAGTCTCGCCTGATGCACATGGATGACGTGTCCGTCGACGAGCTGTCCCACTCCTGGGACGCGATACGCGCTGACTACGACGACGCCTACAACGACGAGTACGACCAGGCCGCCCTCGACTGCGCCGCCCGGCTCGCCGCCGACCCCGGCGGCGAGTCCGCGTACATCTGGACGTTCGGCCTGCTGCTCATGGCCCCCTACGTCGCGTGGGGATCGGACGACGCCGTCGCGCCGCGGCTCATGGCCGCGCTGAAGGCCACGGACGACGCCCTGCGCGACCGCCCCTGCGAGCACGAGGGGCACCCGGACGGGCACCCGTACGAGGAGCACGAGGACGAGTACGACGAGTACCTCGCCGAACAGCTTCGCGGGCTCGCCGACGAGAGCCTCGAATGGGAGGAGGACTTCCCGCGCGAGGCATGGCGCTGCCCGCGCAACGTCGCCGGTCTGGCGCGGATCGCCATGGACGTCGTCGAGCCCGGCTCGGCCACGGACATCCCGCCCCGCCTGCCGGTGGGAGCCGAGGACATCATCGACACCCTGTCGTCCCTGCTCCACGGCTACCCGAAGCCGTACACGGACGTCCACGAGGAGATCTCCTACCGGGCGGACACCCTGCGGTACGCCGACCCGGGGACCCGCCCCGGGCACCTGCTCGTCGCCATGGCGCTGAGCTGGTACGTCGCCCACATGGAGCAGGGCGGGCAACTGGCCGACGGGCTCGTGAAGGCCCTGGAGGAAACGCTGCCCCACTACGCGGCCGCGTCCTGCGCCCACGCGGCGCACCCGCTCCCGTACACGACCGGCCCGGACGTCGCGGGCCTCGGCATCACCCTGACCACCCCCGGCGGCCGCGCCCTCTACGAACGCGACCGCCGGGAAGGCCGGGACGCCCCACTGGACGTACTGCTGTGCCCGGTCGGTCTCGCGGGGTTCGCGCGGGAGTCGCTGCTGACCCTGCGTGTCGGGTAGGCCGTGTCCGACGGGTCGGTGCCGCAGAGACGACCAGGGGGCATCGCCCCCGAACAGGAAGTCGGAGGATCGATACGTCTGGCCCCGTGCGAGGGATGTGACGAGTGCAAGATCCTCGGCATGGGCATCCAGCGGCTAATAACCGACCGCCTGGAAAGGTAAGTTCATGCTTCTCGCCCCCGCCCTCCTTCCGCTCGTGACATTCGCCAATTTCGTGGGCTCCCTCGTCGGATTCGGCCACTAGCAAAGGTCTGATGGGTCAGCGCGCAGGCTGCAATGCCCGGCGCCTGTGGCCCCTCCAGCAGTGGCTGGGGCGTAGCGGGGTCCGCGCTGACCTATCGGACACGCCTTAGTTCCGACGGTGCGACCAGCGGCGGGCGCCGGATTCGGAGCGGCGGATTTTGAAGTCCACTGCGGTTCGACAGCGCCCGAAGGGGCGCGGGGAACTGCGCGACCAGCCACGACGGCGCCGCAGCCGATCGACGCCCCATTACGGCGCCTCCCGCGGAGCGCTTAGCATCGCCGCATGCCCCCTGGTGTACTGATCCGCGAGCTGGATCTGAGCGATTCCACGGTCGCGTCCACCGTGCACGCGGTGGGACTGCGCGCCTATGCCGTCGAGGCCGAACTCATCGGCTTCGACGGCATCCCCGCCCTGTCCGAATCCCTCCAGGAGATGACGGCCCGGCCCCTGCGCTGGCTGGGCGCGGTGACCAGCGCGGGTACGGTGGCCGCCTTCGTGGCCTGGCAGGCCGACACCGGTCGGCACGTCACCCACATCGACCGGGTCTGCGTGGACCCTGCCTGGTTCCGCCGGGGCCTTGCCTCCTGCCTGCTGCGCCACCTGCTCGCCGGGGAGACGGACGGCGGTGAGGTGAGGGTCAGCACCGGAGCGGAGAATCAGCCTGCGGTGAAGCTGTACGAAGGGCTCGGCTTCAGGCGCGGCACGGACTTCGAGCCGGTGCCCGGCCTGCGCATGGCCCAGTTTGTCCGCGAGGCAAGCCGTTAGAGGAGGTGGTCGGCTTTGCCGGCCTTGATGTCGCGGATGAGCGTGCGGAGCGCTTCGCGGGTGTCGGTGAGGTAGCGGTCTTCGGCACCGGATATGGCGATGTAAGCGTTGCCAGCGCTGTCAGTGCCTATACGGAAGCACGCACTGCCTTCGCCGCAGAACGGCGCTTCCCAGCGGATCTCGGACATGTTGCTGACTCCTCAGAGCTGACGTGCGATGTCCTGGATGAACTTGCGCGAATCATCCGGTTCGAGTGCAAGCCGTTCCATCCACTCCAGCTGAGCGCGGTACTTGGACAACTGTGCCTCCCCATAAAGAAATTCCGGCCCGTGCGTGCAGTCAGTCTGCACGGTGTCCAGCTGGGGGACTACGGCTGCTGCGTACACCAAGGTCTGCCCTGCCCCAGGGAAGACGCCGCGTGCTACGGGGATCACGCGCAGGATCACGTGGCTGAGCTCCGACATGTTCACCAGGTGCTCAAGCTGGGCCCGCGCTACCGACGGTCCCCCGAACTGCATGCGCAGGGCCGCTTCGTGGATGATGCCGTAGTAGTCAGGCGGATCATCCCGGGTGAGGACCTGCTGGCGTTCCAGCCGGAGGACTAGTCGCAGCTCCAGCTCCCGCTCGGGAAGGTGGGGCACGACTGCTTCGAAGATGGTGCGAGCGTGGTCGACAGTCTGAAGCAGGCCAGGGATGTGAACGGTATGCGCGGTACGCAGGCAGACAGCGTGCGCCTCCATCTCCGCGATGTCCAAGAGGCCGCCGGGCAACGCACCTCGATAGCGTTCCCACCAGCCTCTGCCAGCAGGTTGCGCCATCTTGGCAAGCGCGTCGATGTAGGAATCGTCTGAGCAAGCGCAATGACAGGCCCAGCTTCTCAGTCGATCAGGGCTGATGGCCCTGATGCCACGTTCAATGTTGGAGATCTTGCTGCGATCGACGCCGAGCAGTGATGCGGCTGCCTCGGCGCTAACGCCAGCTGCCTGGCGCATCTTGTGCAACTCGTAACCCAGACGCTTCTGGCGCTCCGTGGGGGAGGTTCGTTGTGCCATGGCACCCCTTCCTATACGCGGTGCGCGCCAGTCTGCATCCCCGCGTTGTGAGAGTTCCCTCGAACGGGGTCAAGTTTCACGACAGGTGGCCAATTGGCCCCGCAGGTGGCTAGCTTCGGTGAGGTAGCGCACAAGCCCCGGCGTAGCCGGAAGCGCATCACGCGAGCGTGCCCGAACCCTCCATCCCTGGGAGGGGCGTGCCCGCGTCAGGGAGACAAGCCACCGGCGCAAACCGCAGCGCGTGCGAACTCCGCGAACTCAACCGACCCACACGGGAGTCGCCATGCCATTCGTCAGCCTTTGCCCGACCGTCACGCCCGACGCAACCGACCCGTCCGACCACCTGGACCCGGCCCCCACCACCCGTTCCCCCGAGAGCCTCGCGTACAGCTACGCCATCCCGGGCGAACCGCACGCCGCCGCGATCGCCCGTACGAGCGTGCACAACGCGCTCGCCGCGCACGGGCTGACGGACCTGCTGCCGCCCGCGCTCCAGGCGACAGCCGAACTCGTCGCCTGTGCGGCGATGTTCGAGCCCGGACAGGTGCTGTACCTGTCCGTGGGCTGGCAGCAGGACGGCATCCGGATCGTCGTGTGGGATCCCCACACGCGGCACGCCCACTCGGACAGTTCCGCGAAGTGTGCGGCGCGGCGCAACAAGATGCTCTATCTCCTCGCGTGCGTGGTGCACGAGTGCAAGGGGAGCTGGGGAGTGATCCGCCCCGAACCGGCACGGGAGGGCACCCGGGTATGGGTGAACC
Source organism: Streptomyces hesseae (assembly GCF_031845785.1). Taxonomy (NCBI): domain Bacteria; kingdom Bacillati; phylum Actinomycetota; class Actinomycetes; order Kitasatosporales; family Streptomycetaceae; genus Streptomyces; species Streptomyces hesseae. The sequence continues at coordinate 43,259 of NZ_JAVRFI010000020.1, read as the reverse complement.
TCCCGCGCCAAGGGGCAGCCGACTACGCGGCGGCGCTCTGCTGAGGGCAGGTGCCGCACGTGCAGGGTCGGTTCACCGCGACGTGGTGGACCGGCCCTGGGTGGCGGCGGTGGCGGCGATGGCGGCGGCCATCAAGGATCAGAAGTGGCCCGGCTGGTTGCGCTCCGACGCGTCGCACTGGGCGGCGCGGTGCTTGAGGGCGTCGGCCTGGGCGATGGTGCGGCGGGCGGCCTCGCGCTGGCCGGCACGCTTCTGGCGCGCGGCCTGCTGGTACAGGACGTCGGCGTCGTGACGCAGCTTCGCGGTGTCGCAGGTGATGGAGGCCGCCTGGGCGGTGGGGGCGGTGACGAGGGCGGCACCGGTGCCGGCCATCACGGCGGTCAGGACAAGAGCGGATATGCGACGACGCATGGGTCTCCTTACCGAGAGATACGGATCATTCCGGCCACACGTATGGCCGGAACTGATCGTTCACCGTATACGAGTTGGACCGGTCGCGCGCACGCGGGATCGCAGGGCAGGATGGGGCCGCCCGAGCGGGGAACGGTGAGGGAGGCGGGACATGAGGGGCGGGCTCGTCGTGATGGCGACGGCGTTCGGAGTGCTCGTCGGGGCTGCTGGGAAGACGGGGGCGGCTGGGGCGGCGGATGGGCCGGAGGGGGTGGTCGCGTACCGGATGGCTCAGGGCGCGACCGCCGTGCAGGGGGCTGGAAGCAGCGCTGAGCGCGGTCCTGAGCTGAAGGCGGGCGCGAGTACGTACACCGACAGCATCAAGCCGAAGGAAACGAAGTACTACACGGTCGAATTGGACGCTCAGTCGAGCGCGTACGTATCGGCGGTGGCGGCGCCGAGGCCGGGGGGTGCGATGGGGTTGCGGGACGGGATCGACGTCTCGTTACAGGCGCCGGACGGTACGCAGTGCGGGACGGTGCGACACCGGTCGTTCCTGTCGGCCGGGGGTGCGTACCCCGTCGCGGACTACGCGGAACGCGTGGTGAAGCCGGGCGCGGCGTGCGCGGCGCCGGGTTCTTACCGGTTCGTCGTGGAGCGGGGGGACGCGCTGGGCGGGGACGCCTCGGCCGTACCGATCGAGCTGAAGTACGTGGCGGAGCCGCCGCAACGGACGGAAACCACCGACATGTTGGGCGCTCCCGGCACATGGAGCTCGCAGGCGCCGTCGAAACCGCCGCAGGGCGCCGCGGAGGGCATCGCGGGCGGCACGGGTTTCAACGACGCGGCCGAACTCCGCCCGGGCGTGTGGCGTGACGAGCTCCGGCCCGGGGACACGCGGTTCTACCGTGTCTCGGTCGACGCGGGTGAACAGCTCTTCACGGACGCGGAGTTCGGGGGAGGTGGCGGGAGTGGTCCGATGGTGATCGGCGGCGTACGGCTCGGGCTCAACAACGCCGCACGCGGTTTCGTCATGAACAAGACCACCGGCTACCAGGGCAAACCGGCCACCGTCTCGCTGGCCACGCCTCCGGCCGCGTATGGCGGCGGTGGTGGTGGCGGTGGCGAGGCCGTCAGGGGCATGCGCTTCGCGGGCTGGTACTACCTCCAGGTGAGCCTGAGTCCGAAGGTGCGGCAAGGGGCGGGTGGTGCGGGTGTGCCGGTCACGCTGCGGGTCGATGTGGCGGGCGCACGCAAGGCCGACCAGGGCGCCGGACGACCGCAGGGGAGCGGCGGCCGCTCTGGTGGTGAGGGCGGTGTGGGAGGGGAACTGGTGGCCTCGGCCGGGACCGGTCCGCGCAACGAGCGGTTGCGGACGATCGGCTATGTGGGGATCGGCACGGGGACGACGTTGCTGCTGGGGCTCGGCGTGTGGACGTTGCTGGCGCGTCGGCGGGGCGAGTAGCGCGTGGTTCGGGGACTTCGGGGTCACTTCCTGCCGATCACCATCGACTCGGGCCCGGCCAGGCGCTGTACGCGGCTGTCCCGGAATCCGGCCTCGGCCAGCCAGCCTCGGCAGTCGGCGCCGGTGTACTCGAAGCCGCCTGGGGTCTCCAGGAGCATGGTGAGGCTCATGAGCAGCCCATCGATGTTCTCCCGGCGGTCGTCGTCGAGGAGCGTCTCGTAGATGACGACGATGCCGCCTTCCGGCAGCGCTTCGTGGGCCTTGCGCAGCAGTGTGCGGGAGGTGGGCAGGTCCCAGTTGCTCAGGACGTGACCAAAGATGAGTACGTCCGCTTGGGGGAGGGGGTCGGTGAAGAAGTCCCCGGCGTGGAAGGCGAGCCGGTCGGCGAGGCCGGAGTCCGCGAGCCGCCGCTGGAAGCCGGGCGCCACGGCGGCGAGGTCGAAGCCGGTGCCGTGCAGGTGCGGGTGGCGGCGGAGGAGTCGCGTCAGCAGGAACCCTTCGGCGCAGCCGATGTCGGCGACCGTGCGGTGGGAGGACCAGTCGATCGCGTCGACCAGGGCGAGGACGGAGCCCATGGACAGCCCCGTCATGGCCTGCTGGAAGGCGGCGAGGCGCTCGGGGTCGTCGTAGAGGGTGGCGTAGATGTCCTCGCCGCCGGACTTGATCTCGTTCTGGGGCTCACCCGTGCGCAGTGCCGTTTCGAGCCGGCCCCAGATCCCGTACATCCTGGCATCGCTCATCTCAAGCAGACCGCCCAGATAAGTGGGCTCGCCGCGGACAAGGTAACGGGCGGTGGCGGGGGTGTTGGCGTACGTACCGTCGGCGCGTTCCAGGAGGCCGAGGGCGACGAGGGTGTCGAGGAAGTCGTGGGCGGAACGCGGGTGAAGTGCCAGCCGGGCGCGTAGTTCGTCAGCGGTGAGCGGGCGGTCGGCCAGCTCGGTGAAGAGGCCGAGGGTGGTGGCGGTGAGCAGGACCTTCGAGGCCATGAAGCCGGAGGCGATCCGTAGGAGACCGTCGGGAGACGTAGCGGGCATGGCGTTCCTCGTGGGGCGGGTCAGGTGCAGAGGAGGACGTGCCGGACATATCCGTACTACCCGCGCTGTCCCCTGGCACAGGCGCCGAGTGGGGGCGGGTGGTGGCGAGCGGGCAGGTCATTCGGACGGGAGGATCTCGACGCGCGCGCCCGGCGCAACGCCCCACTCCGCCATCGCGCCCGCCGCGCTCTCCAGGACGTGGCGGGCCCTGATCCGGGGGAGACCGAGGCGCCCGGGGCGCATGGTGCGGACGGTGAGCACGGTGAGGTGGTGGTCGAGGTACGCCACGTCGATGGGGAAGCGCATGTGCCAGGTGTGGACGCTGGTGGCGGGGGTCAGGAGGAGGGCGCCCTCGAAGGTGTCCCGGCCGAGGAGGCCGCGCGTCCGGGCCCGGTAGGAGGCGGCGATCTCCAGCGATGTGATCATCCCGCTGGAAACAACGTGGAGTTGGGCGAAACCGTCCTGGTGGCGGGCCATGCGCCAAGGTTATCCACAGGCCCCGGCGGGAATCGGCGAACGTCCGTAACCTCAAGGCATGAACGCTGTGTTGATCGCCGTTGCCGCTGTGTATGGCGCCCTCGCCGGGGTGTTGACACGGCGCGCGCGGTTCCGGCTGGCCGTGGAGCCGGGGGAGGTGTGGCGGTCCACGGGCCCGTGCGGGCACGCCGTGGGCGGCTGGGTGGGCCCGGCGCGCTGCGGCGTGTGCGGGGGGAGGTACGGGCCGGGCGCGCCGGCGCCGCCGTGGTGGCCGGCGGTCATGACGGCCGTGGTGTGCGGCGGGCTCGCGGCGGCGGTCGGGATACGGCCTGAGCTGGCCGTATGGCTCCTTGCGGCGCCCATGGGGGTGGTCCTGGCGGGCGTCGACTGGCAGGTGCGCCGCCTGCCGGACGTCCTGACCCTGCCCCTGGCGGCGGGGGCGGTGCTCCTGCTGGGAGTGGCCTCGCTGATACCGGGCGCGGCGGGCTCCTGGCGCCACGCCCTCCTGGGCGGGCTGGCGCTGGGCGGCGGGTATCTCGTGCTGTTCCTCCTCCACCCCAGCGGCATGGGATTCGGCGACGTGAAACTTGCCGCGGGACTCGGTTGCGCCCTCGGCTGGTACGGATGGTGGGGGCTGTTGCTGGGTGCCTTCGCGGGCCTGCTGCTCGCCTCCTGCTACGGCAACGCCCTACGCCTCACCCGCCGCGTGGCCCGGGGCGCGTCCATCCCCCTGGGCCCCTTCCTGATAGCGGGGGCGTGGGTGGGCGTCCTGGCGGGCGCGCTACGCGCCGACGGCTGAGAGGGGGAGGTCCTGGCAAGGGAGGCCCTGAGCAGGTCAGGTGAAGTCCACTGCGGTTCGGCAGCGCCCGAAGGGGCGCGGGGAACTGCGCGACGAGCCACGACGGCGCCGCAGCCGATCGACGCCCCGCCGTGGCGCCTCCCGCGGAGCGCCTAGCGAGGGAGGTCCTGCGGAACGCCCGTGCCGTCGCCCAGGGCGGTCAGGATGTCGTCGAGGGTGTGCTCGAAGAGCGGTTCGGGGTCGGTGAGGGCGAAGTCGAGGTGGCCGAAGGCTTCCACGGCGACCGTCCCGTACAGGCGGGCCCAGCAGGCGACGAAGACGTAGATGACGTCCAGGGGCACGGGTTCGCCGGAGAGGTGTTCGCGGACCTCCTCCAGCTGGGCCGTCCAGGCGGGGTCGAGGTCGGTGGGCGGCTGGATGCCGCCGTTCCGCCAGAGCTGGACCATGAGTTCGAGGATGACGCCGCCGAAGCGCCAGCCGGAGTCGTGGGCGACGGTGCCGGGGGTGGTGTCGGCGTCCGCGTCCGGCTTGGCGAACAGCAGCCCGAACTCGCGGGGGTGGTCCAGTACCCAGCGGCGCAGCTCACGGCACACCTCGCGCAGCTGCCGTCCGGGTTCGTCGTCCGGGTGGCGGTCGCGGGCCGTGGTCAGGGCGGTGGCCAGTTCGTCGTAGAGGGAGGAGGTCAGGGCCTGGATCAGGTCGCGGTGGCCGGCGTAGTAGCGGTACAGGCCGGGCGCGGTCATGCCCATCTCACGGGCGATGGCCCGCAGCGTGACGGCCCCCGCCCCTTCCTCGACCAGTAGCCGCCGCCCGGTGCGCAGGATCTCCGCCAGCGCTTCCTCGCGTACCCGGTGACGGCGGCCGGTACGGGTTCCCGTGGTGCTGGACATGGGGCTCGGGCCGCCTTCCCTTGACAAAGTTAACACCCATCACTTTAGCTTCCGTCGAAAGTTAACACCGTTAGCAAATGCTCGGGGGAGTCCCATGAAGTACGGCATCGTCCTCACCTGCACCGTCACCGAGCGGTGGCTGGCGCTGTCGCGCGAGGAGCGCAACGCGATGCGCGAGGCGCATCTGGAGCCGGCCTTCGCCGACTACGCCGACCGCGTCCGGGCCCGTTTCTTCGACGCGGAGGCGTTCAACGGCCGTTTCTCGGACTTCGTCGTGCTGGAGACCGAGGACCTGGGTGCGTACTACTTCCTGATCGAGGCCCTGCGTGACACACCGGTCATAGCCGAGGGCTACCTCACCTTCGGTGAGATCTTCCTGGGCGTCGAGGACGGCTTCCACGCGTACGAGCGGGCCCAGTCCGGCTCACCCGAACGCGAGGGCATGGCCACGACGAGCGACTTCTAAGGTCGTCCAGGCCGTCCAAGGCGTGTCTCAGGGTGCGAACTGGGGGTCCGGTCAGGGTGATTACTGATGGGCGATGGCGGCTGTGCCCAGCAGGGTTGATCTCGTCAACAAGGCCCGTCAACACTGCTTCGGAGGAAACTCGATGCGTAAACGCCTCGCCCTCACTGCCCTTGCCCTGGCTGCAACTGTCACCGCCGGCATGGCGGCACCCGCGACCGCCGCCAAACCGGACCCCGTGCGACAGGGACTGGAGACGTTACTTCGCTCCGACGGCGCCCCCGGTGCGCTGGCGAGTGTGCGGGGCAAGGATGGACGCGACCGCGCCTACACCGCGGGTGAAGGGGACCGGGACACCCATGCGAAGGTGCCCCGGGACGGCCAGGTGCGGATCGGCAGCGTCACCAAGACGTTCACCGCGGTGGTCGTGCTCCAGCTTGTCGGCGAAGGCAGGATCGGCCTGGACGACCCGGTGGACCGCTACCTGCCGGGCCTCGTGCGCGGGAAGGGGATCGACGGGCGCTGTATCACGGTAGGTCAGCTCCTTCAGCACACCAGCGGACTTCCCGACTACGAAGACGACGTCACCAAGGACATCCTTGAGCGCCGGTACCTCTCTCCCCGCGACGCCCTGGACGTCGCCCTCAAGCGCGAAGCCGTCTCCGCCCCAGGTGCGAAGTTCACCTACAGCAGCACGAACTACCTGGTGGCCGGACTGATCGTGGAGAAGGTCACCGGACGGCCCTTCGCCGAGGAGGTCGACAAGCGCGTCATCCAGCGCGTCGGGCTGCGTCACACCTACTTCCCCGCCCCCGGAGAGACGATTGTCCGGGAGCGCCACCCGCAGGGCTACCGCCAGGACCGGCCGGGCGCGCCCCTGCGCAACGTCACTGACATCGACCCCTCCGCGTCCTGGGCGGCAGGCGCGATGGTCTCCACCAACTCCGACCTCAACGCCTTCTTCTCCGCACTGCTGGGGGGTCGCCTCCTCGGCAAGCCCCAGCTCGACCAGATGCGCACCACCGTGCCCATGGGGAAGGAGGGCTACAACGCCGGCCTGGGAATCATCAGCATGCCGCTGCCGTGCGACGACGGCCAAGGCCGCAAGCGCGTCGCCTGGGCCCACAGCGGTACCGTCCCCGGCTACGGCACCTGGGCCGCGGCCACCGACGACGGCCGTGCCGCCAGCGTCACGATGACCCTTGAGATCAAGACCGGTGAAGCCGTGGAACACCTTGAGAAGGCCGTGGCGGCGGCCCTGTGCCGCTGAACCTCGAAGTATTGGACCATGTGATCCAAAACCTGTTACGGTCATTCCATGGCCCGACCGAGGAAGTTCGACGAGGAAGGGGCGGTCGACGCCGCGCTGGAGGCGTTCTGGACCGCCGGGTACGAGGCGACCTCGACCCAGGACCTGTGCGAGGCCACCGGCCTGGGCCGCAGCAGCGTCTACAACACCTTCCATAGCAAGCGCGACCTCTTCCGGCGCGCCCTCGCGCTGTACATGAGGCGCAGGAGCGACCAACTGGCCGCGCTCCTGGACGAGGACGTCCCCGCCCGCGAGAAGGTCCGCGCCCTGCTGGACAGCGTCATCGCGGAGGAGACCGGGGCCGACGCTGACGGCCGGGGCTGTCTCTACGTCAACACCGCCGTCGAACTGGCCTCGCGCGACCCCGAGGTGGCGGCCGAGCTGGAGCGCGACTACGCCCGCCGCCACGACGCGCTCACCGCCGCCCTCGAAGCCGGGCAGCGGGCCGGCGGCATCGACCGGGCCAAGGACGCGAGCGCGCTCGCGCACTTCGTGACCGCGACCGTCGGCGGCATCCGGGTCGCGGCCCGCGCCGGGGCGGGCGAGACGGCGCTGCGCGCCATCGCCCGTACGGCCCTCGACGCGATCTGACCTCAGCTCACCAACCTCCCCGTGCGCGCTCACGCATGCCCACGTTTTGAACTGATCGATACAAAAGTCGAGAACCAGGGAACAGGAGCACGAACTGCCATGCCCCGAGCCGTATACGTCCTGGCGCTGGGCGTCTTCGCCATGGTGACCAGCGAATTCGTCGTCGCCGGACTGATGCCGCAGATGGCCGACGGGCTGGACGTGACCATCCCGCAGATCGGCTACCTCATCACCGCGTTCGCGGCCGCCATGTCCCTCGGCGGGCCCCTCCTGACCGTCGCCATGCTGAGGCTGCGGCCCAAGAGGGCCCTCGCCCTGCTCTTCGTGATCTTCCTGCTCGGCAACGCGCTGGCCGCCACGGCCTCCGGCTATGGGGTCATGCTGGCGGCGCGGGTGATCACCGGTGTGGCCTCGCAGGCCTTCTTCGGCACGGCCGTCTCGCTCTGCGCCCAGCTGACCCGCCCCGAGGTGCGGGGCCGGGCGGTGGCCGTGCTGATGAACGGGCTGATGCTGGGCACCCTGCTGGGGCTGCCGCTGTCCACGCTGGTCGGGGAGCGGCTGGGCTGGCGCGCCGCCTTCTGGGTCATCACGGGGCTCGCCGCCGTCGCGGCGCTGTGCACGCTCGCCGGGGTGCCGGACACGCCGTACGCGGAGGGCGGCGGAAGTCTGCGCGAGGAGATGGGCGTGTTCCGGAATCGCCGGCTCTGGCGTGCCCTCTCCACCAGCACCTGCGTCATCGGCGCGACGTTCTGCGCGTTCTCCTATTTCAACCCGATCCTCACCGAGGTCACGGGATTCGGCACCGGTACCGTCCCGCTGCTGCTTATCGCCTACGGCGCCACGACCGTGATCGGCAACAACGTCGTCGGGCGGCTCGCCGATCGCCACGCCGTGGCCGTCCTGCTCTTTGGTCTAGTCCTTAACCTGGCCTTTCTCACGGGATTCGCACTGCTGGCCCATCTCAAGGCGCCGACGGTGGTGTTCATGATGGGCATCGGCCTGGTCGGCGTGACCATGAATCCGGCGATGGTGACGCGTGTGCAGCGGGTCGGCAATGCCCGGCCGCTGGTCAACACCGTCCACTCGTCCTTCATCACCTTCGGGATCATCATCGGGTCGTCGATCGGCGGACTGGCGATAGCCGATTTCGGCCTTCGCGCGCCGCTGTGGCTCGGAGCCGGTATGGCCGCGATCGGCGTCCTCACCCTCGTCCCCGACGTCCTCCGGCGCACCCCCAGGCACCCGGACAGGCTCCCGGACGAGGCGGCGGGCGAGGTCGTGGGAGCCCGTCGGGAGCCCGTCGAGAGGCCCGCGTGATGTCCTCGTGACGTCGCCGTGACGCCAATGACGCCCGGAATGCGGAATCACGTCAAGCCGATGATGACTTTGCAAGACATTTTCGGGAGAGCGGTGGACCGGATTCCGGATGGTGACCGGATGGCAACCGGATGGCCGGTTCTGCGCCGTCAGCCCAGTAATGAAGGGTTCGAGGGGGCTCGAGCAGGCTCCGTAAAACGCCCCGCGCAAGATCGACTCGCTGGCTTCAAGTCAGCACGACACGCATTGTCACCCCCGCCGGTGCAGCAAGTAGGGCCTCGGACCGGTTATGGTGGAAACCCCCCCTCGGGCCGGTCCGTATCCCCCCCACGGACCGGCCCGTTTTCTTTCCCCCTCGTCACTCTCCGTGTCGAGATGTGTCACGGCAATGCGATGATCATGGCCTGGCCAACCATCGCCGGGTATCCCGAAGAGGACGCGCGCCGGGATTCCGGCCGGATCGATCTAGGAATCTCCCCGTCGGGCCCAGATGTTCACGCCCTCCGTGCTGACCGCCAGGGCATCGATTTCGGCCAGTTCCGCCTTGTCCAGCGGGGCGGCGCTCAGCGCGGCGATATTGGCCTCCAGCTGCGCCACGCCGGACGCGCCGATCAGCGCCGAGGTCATCCGCTCGTCCCGCAGCACCCAGTTCAGCGCCAGCTGGGCCAGGGACTGGCCCCGCCGCGCGGCGATCTCGTTCAGGCCGCGCAGCCGGCGCACCACGTCCTCCGTGAGCAGCGCCGGGTCGAGGGACTTGCCCTGGGAGGCGCGGGAGCCCTCCGGGACGCCGTGGAGGTACTTGTCCGTGAGCAGGCCCTGGGCGAGAGGCGCGAAGGCGATGCAGCCCATGCCCTCGTCCTCCAGGGTGTCGAGCAGCGCGTCGTCCTCCGTCCAGCGGTTGATCATCGAGTAGGACGGCTGGTGGATCAGCGCGGGCACCCCCATCTCCCGCAGCAGCCGCGCGGCCTCCCGGGTCTGCTGGGTGCTGTACGAGGAGACGCCCGCGTACAGCGCCTTGCCCTGCTGAACGGCCGACGCCAGGGCTCCCATCGTCTCCTCGAGCGGGGTGTGCGGGTCGAATCGGTGCGAATAGAAGATGTCGACGTAATCGACACCCATCCGGCGCAACGACGCGTCGAGCGACGACATCAGGTACTTCCGCGAGCCCCATTCGCCGTACGGGCCGGGGTGCATCAGATAGCCGGCCTTGGTGGAGATGATGATTTCGTCCCGATAGGGCAGGAAATCCTGGGCGAAGAGCTTGCCGAAGTTGAGCTCGGCCGAACCGGGCGGAGGGCCGTAGTTGTTGGCCAGATCGAAGTGGGTGACGCCCAGGTCGAAGGCCCGGCGCAGAATGGCCCGCTGCGAGTCGAGGGTGCGGTCGTCGCCGAAGTTGTGCCACAGTCCCAAGGAGATGGCGGGCAGCTTCAGCCCGCTGCGGCCGGTACGCCGGTACTCCATGGAGTCGTAGCGCGTTTCGGCCGCGTGGTAGAGCGAGGGATCGGTCATGTGCATCTGACTATCACGGTCCTGTGACAGGCCGAGTTGGGTCCTCGCGACACGCTGGCAGTAGTGTGGCGCCCTCGGGGCGACCGCCGTGGCATGGAGGGGCAGGAAGAGTGAAGTTGCGCGACCTGGTGTACAGGCTTTACGCACGCCGGGTGGAGGGCCGCCTCGACCACGCCCAGGTGCCCAAGCACATCGGAGTCATCCTCGACGGCAACCGCCGCTGGGCGCGCGCGGACGGCCGTACGACCGAACAGGGCCACCAGGCGGGCGCGGACAAGATCTCCGATCTGCTCGGCTGGTGCGCGGAGACCGATGTCGAGGTCGTCACGCTCTGGATGCTCTCCACGGACAATCTGGACCGCCCGGGCGAGGAGCTCAACCCGCTGCTCGGCATCATCGAGAACACGGTGCGCGGCCTGGCCGCGGACGGCCGCTGGCGCGTCCACCACGTGGGCACCCTGGATCTGCTCCCGGCCCGGACCCAGTCGGTCCTGAAGGAGGCCGAGCAGGAGACGATCGACCGCAAGGGCATACTGGTCAATGTCGCGGTCGGCTACGGCGGCCGGCAGGAGATCGCGGACGCGGTCCGCTCCCTGGTCCTGGAAGCCGCGGAGAACGGCGTCTCCCACGAGGAACTGGCCGAGACCGTCGACGTCGACGCCATCACCAAGCACCTCTACACGCGCGGCCAGCCCGACCCGGACCTCATCATCCGCACCAGCGGTGAGCAGCGGCTGTCCGGCTTCATGCTCTGGCAGAGCGCCCACTCCGAGTACTACTTCTGCGAAGTCTTCTGGCCCGCCTTCCGCAAGGTCGACTTCCTGCGCGCGCTCCGCGACTACGCCGCGCGCCACCGCCGCTACGGCGGCTGATCCCGGCGGCCGATCCAGGCCGCCGTACAGCGGCCCGGCTACGGGTGCTGACGGAATGCCCGTTCGGACGGCTGAGGAACTGGCGTACGGGTAACGACGGATCAATCGTTCACCTGCGCGACGCATATGCCGTTGCATGCTCTCGCGGTACAGCGGGAATATCCCCAGCAGGCCGACGGTCGGAACTGGGACCGTCGCTCTGCCAGCGGGCGGCATGGGGCCGCTCGCCCGGGAGGCCCTTTGCACCAGGACGACGACCGAGCGGACCGAGCGGGCCCGAGCGCCCGCACGGCGAGGACGGTGGGCCGGATGACGACCGGCGACCCTGGAAGGGCCAGGCCCCGGCCCGTTCCCCGCGCCACCGTTCTCACAACGGCGGTGCGCCCTTACGTCTGCACGAGGGGGTTCGTCCACCCGTGGTGAACAGCAAGAAGCGCCGTGATGGCGACCGGCGCACCTATGTCCTCGACACCAGCGTCCTGCTGGCCGACCCAGGAGCCGTGTCCCGCTTCGAGGAGCACGAGGTCGTGCTGCCCGTCGTGGTGGTCACGGAGTTGGAGGCCAAGAGGCACCACCCAGATCTCGGCTACTTCGCGCGCAAGGCCCTGCGCCTGCTCGACGAGTACCGCGTGCGCCACGGCCGGCTCGACGCGCCGATCCCGACCGGTGAACTCGGCGGCACGCTCAGGGTGGAGCTGAACCACTCGGATCCGGGCATACTGCCCGCCGGCTTCCGCCTCGGTGACAACGACTCGCGCATCCTCGCGGTCGCCCGCAACCTCCAGGCCGAGGGGTACGACGTCACCGTCGTCTCCAAGGACCTGCCGCTGCGCATCAAGGCATCCGCTGTCGGACTGCTGGCCGAGGAGTACCGCGCCGAGCTCGCCATCACCGATTCCGGCTGGACGGGGATGGCGGAGCTCGCCGTCACCGCCGAGCAGGTGGACGAACTCTTCACCACCGAGCGCGCGTACGTCCCCGAGGCCGCCGAACTGCCCGTGCACACCGGGCTGGTGCTCCAGTCCGACCGCGGCAAGGCGCTGGGCAGGGTCACGGCGGACGGCGAGGTGCGGCTGGTGCGCGGCGACCGGGAGGCGTTCGGCATCCACGGCCGCAGCGCCGAGCAGCGGGTGGCCCTGGACATGCTGCTGGACCCGGACATCGGGATCGTCTCCATGGGCGGCCGCGCGGGCACGGGCAAGTCGGCCCTGGCCCTGTGCGCGGGCCTGGAGGCCGTGCTGGAGCGCCGCCAGCACCGCAAGGTGATGGTGTTCCGGCCGCTGTACGCGGTGGGCGGCCAGGAGTTGGGGTATCTGCCCGGCAGCGAGGCCGAGAAGATGAGCCCCTGGGCCCAGGCGGTCTTCGACACCCTCTCGGCCGTGACGACCTCCGAGGTGATCGAGGAGGTCGTGGGGCGGGGCATGCTGGAGGTCCTCCCGCTCACCCACATCCGCGGCCGCTCGCTGCACGACGCCTTCGTCATCGTCGACGAGGCCCAGTCGCTGGAGCGGAACGTGCTGCTCACGGTCCTGTCGCGGATCGGCGCCAACTCCCGGGTGGTGCTCACCCATGACGTGGCCCAGCGCGACAACCTCCGTGTCGGGCGCTACGACGGCGTGGTCGCCGTGGTCGAGAAGCTCAAGGGGCACCCCCTCTTCTCGCACGTCACCCTGACGCGCTCGGAGCGTTCGCCCATCGCGGCGCTGGTGACCGAATTGCTGGAGGACGGCCGCATCTGACCGACTCCGTCCAGGCGGGCGCGCGGCGAAGCCGAGGAGCTTAGCCGCGCGCCGTCGTACGGCGCCGCTGTTTCCGCGAAACCGCAGGGATAAACAGCGTGTGAGCTTTCCCACGTGACCAAGAATTGCCTCGGAGCGCGCGGTTCAGGCAGAGTCTGCTTCCTGTCAGGCCCCGCATACGGCACTTGGGCCCCTCCGGGGGCGATGCGGAACAGACAAATGAACAGCGTCGCCGTATGCCGCCCGAGCACATCGCGGACCTCCGTCAGGAGGCCCCACCGGGTCAGTGCCTCCAGTGACCGGCCGGTCCCCACCGGGACCGGTGCTGACGGAGGCCCGCGCCAGGGGCACGTCGCGTCCGCGAGGTCACCTATGCGGGCGATGCTGGAAGGAAAACGTGTGAGCCGGATTTCTGTCCGGGGATTCGCCGTGGCATCCGCCACCGCTGTCACCACCGTGGGCGCCGTCGTGGGTGTCGCAGCGGGCAACGATCAGGGCACGACCGATCACGTCGAGGCCACCGCAGCGGACACGACGCTTCTCGCGGCCATCCCCTCGGGACAGACCGTCCAGGCCCAGACCGCTTCCCTGACGCAGCAGGCGGAGACGCAGACCCAGGCTGCCGACGACGCCGCGCAGAAGGACGTCGCGGAGGCCGCGCGCAAGCAGGCCGCCGAGGACGCCACGGCGAAGAAGGAAGCCGCCGAGGCCAAGGAGAAGGAAGAGGCCGAGAAGAAGGCCAAGGAGCGCGAGGAGAAGGAGCAGGTCTCCAGCCGCTCCGCCTCCCGCGACGCCTCGTCCTTCGCGGTCAAGGGCTCCTACTCCGTCGCCGAGGTCCAGGCGATGGCTCGCCAGATGATCCCTGGCGACCAGTTCCAGTGCTTCAGCAACATCGTGAACAACGAGAGCACCTGGGACTACACCGCCACCAACGCCTCCTCGGGTGCCTACGGTCTCGTCCAGGCGCTGCCCGGCACCAAGATGGAGTCCGCGGGCGCCGACTGGCGCACCAACCCGGCCACCCAGATCAAGTGGGGCCTGAGCTACATGAACGAGCGCTACGGCAGCCCCTGTGGCGCCTGGTCGTTCTGGCAGGCCAACCAGTGGTACTAGGCCCTGCCGCCACCTCTTGACCAGCCGAAGCCCCCGACCTGCGAAGGTCGGGGGCTTCGCTGTCCCACCGGCCAGGTAACGTCGACGAGGATGGCCACGGGGGAGTGGGGGTAGAGGAAGAAGAATGTCCAGATTGCCACAATTGCTGGGCGGGCTGGGCTCCGGTCTGGTACGGCTCGGCGAGCGGCTAGAGGCCCGCAAGGCGAGCGCCGAGGCGCAGCCCGCGGCCGGCCGCCCGACGCCGGGTGCCGCACCCGAGCCCGTCACCACGCCCATAACCACGCCCGCGCCCACGTCCGTCGCCGCGTCCGTCTCCGCGATGCCCTCCGGGCCCAGCGCACCTGAGCCGGCGTCGGCACCGGGGTCCGGTGCCGGGTCCGTTCCGCCGTCCGTCCCGGCGGATCGGGCCGCGCCCGGCGCGCGGCCGGATCCCGTCGCCGCCGTTCCCTGGGGCGTACGGGTCGCCGCCGAGGTGGGCTGGCGGCTGCTGGTGCTGGCCGGCACGCTCTGGGTGCTGATGCGGGTGATCAGCGCGGTGCGGCTGGTGGTGCTGGCCTTTGTCGCCGGACTGCTGATCACGGCTCTGCTCCAGCCCGTCGTGGTCCTGCTCAAGCGGCGCGGAGTGCCGCGCGGGCTCGCCACGGCCCTGACCTTCCTGTCCGGCTTCGTCATCATGGGCCTGGTCGGCTGGTTCGTGGTCTGGCAGGTGACGGAGAACCTCGACGACCTGTCCAAGCAGGTGCAGCACGGCATCACCGAGCTCAAGCGCTGGCTGCTCAACAGCCCGTTCCACGTCACCCAGAGCCAGATCAACAACATCGCCGACAAGCTCAGCGAGGCCATCGGCACCAGTACCAAGGACATCACCTCGGCCGGTATAGAGGGTGTCCAGGTCATCATCGAGGTGCTCACGGGCATCCTGCTCGCGATGTTCAGCACGCTCTTCCTGCTGTACGACGGCCCCCGCATCTGGCAGTGGCTGCTCAAGCTGGTGCCCGAGGCGGCGCGCGAGGGTGTCGCGGGCGCGGGCCCGCGCGCCTGGGCGACGCTGACGGCCTATGTGCGCGGCACGGTGATAGTGGCCCTGATCGACGCGATCTTCATCGGCATAGGGCTCTACTTCCTCAAGGTGCCCATGTATGTGCCGCTGGCCGTCTTCATCTTCCTGTTCGCCTTCATCCCGCTGGTCGGCGCCGTGGTCTCCGGCGCCCTGGCGGTCGTCGTGGCGCTGGTCACCCGTGACGTCTTCACGGCGGCGATGGTGCTGGCCGTGGTGCTCGCGGTGCAGCAGATCGAGGGCCATGTCCTCCAGCCCTTCATCCTCGGCCGCGCCGTGCGCGTCCACCCGCTGGCCGTGGTCCTCGCCGTCGCCGCGGGCTCGATGACCGCGGGCATCGGCGGCGCGGTCGTCGCGGTGCCGCTGGTGGCGGTGACCAATACGGTCGTCGGCTATCTACGGGCGTACGCGAAGGACGAGTCGCCGCCGAAGGTTTCCTCCTGACCCGCGGTGTCACGCGAACACGAGAACGGGCCCCCGACCGGTTGGTCGGGGGCCCGTTCTCGTGAAGGGAAGGCTCAGCCGTTCAGCACGGCCTCGGCGTCCAGCGTGGCACCGACGGCCTGGAGGACGGAGGCGATCTTGAAGGCTTCCTGGATCACCTCACGGCTCACACCGGCCTTGCGCAGCACCTGCTCGTGGGAGTCGAGGCACATACCGCAGCCGTTGATGGCGGAGACGGCCAGGGACCACAGCTCGAAGTCGACCTTCTCCACGCCCGGGTTGCCGATGACGTTCATCCGCAGACCCGCACGCAGGTTGCCGTACTCCGGGTCCGACAGCAGGTGCCGGGTGCGGTAGTAGACGTTGTTCATCGCCATGATCGCGGCAGCGGCCTTGGCGGCGGTGTACGCCTCCGGGGAGAGGTTCTCCTTGGCCTGGGGCTCCAGCTCGCGCAGGACGATCGGCGAGCGGGTCGCGATCGCGCAGGAGAGGACCGTGCCCCACAGCTGCTGCTGCGGCAGGTCGGAGTTGCCGATGACCGAGCCGAGGTTCAGCTTCAGGTCCTTGGCGTAGTCCGGTATCGCGGACTTCAGCTCATCGAGGGCCATGGGAGATCAGCTCACTCGCCCGCGAGAAGCTTGACGGCGTCGAGGGTGTCCTCGCCCTTGGACCAGTTGCAGGGGCACAGCTCGTCCGTCTGGAGAGCGTCGAGGACCCGCAGGACCTCCTTGGGGTTACGGCCGACGGAACCGGCGGTCACCATGACGAACTGGATCTCGTTGTTCGGGTCCACGATGAAGACGGCGCGCTGGGCGTAGCCGTCCTCGCCCTCGACGCCGCAGGCCTGCATCAGCTCGTGCTTGGCGTCGGCCAGCATCGGGAAGGGCAGGTCGCGGAGGTCCTTGTGGTCCTTGCGCCAGGCGTGGTGCACGAACTCGGAGTCGCCGGAGACACCGAGGATCTGGGCGTCACGGTCGGCGAACTCGTCGTTCAGCTGGCCGAACGCGGCGATCTCGGTCGGGCAGACGAAGGTGAAGTCCTTCGGCCAGAAGAAGACGACCTTCCACTTGCCCTCGTAGGTCTTGTGGTCGATCTGCGCGAAGGCCTTGTCCGCGTCGAGGTCCACACAGGCGGTCAGGTCGAACTCGGGGAACTTGTCACCGACAGTGAGCACGCGCTCTCCTTGCAACGAGGAAACTCCCCGTTCGTGGGGTTTCCTGCGGGTTGGACAGGAACCACAGTGCCACAGGAGGCATTGATAGCGGAAATAGCTAGACTGGGTGATGTTGATCGGAGGTGGTTATCAGTGATGTCGTCGTCCATAACCCAGGGGAGGCCGGAGCGGGTGCCCGGAGCGGCTCCGGCGCGTCCCCGCCAGCCCAGCCTGGCGCAGCTGCGTGCCTTCGTGGCCGTCGCGGAGCATCTGCACTTCCGCGATGCCGCCACGGCCATCGGCATGAGCCAGCCCGCGCTCTCCAGCGCCGTCTCGGCCCTGGAGGAGACGCTCGACATTCAGCTTCTCGAGCGTACGACGAGAAAAGTGCTCCTCAGCCCGGCGGGTGAGCGGCTGGCCGCCCGGGCCCGTACGGTCCTCGACGCCGTCGGCTCGCTGATGGAGGAGGCCGACGCCGCGCGGGCGCCCTTCACGGGGGTGCTGCGGCTCGGGGTCATTCCCACCGTCGCGCCGTATCTGCTGCCGATCGTGCTGCGGCTGGTGCACGACTCCTACCCCGACCTCGACCTCCAGGTCCACGAGGAGCAGACCTCCTCGCTGCTGGACGGGCTCACCCAGGGCCGGCTCGATCTGCTGCTGCTCGCCGTGCCGCTGGGGGTGGCCGGGGTGAGCGAGATTCCGCTCTTCGACGAGGACTTCGTCCTCGTCACCCCCTGCGACCACTGGCTGGCCGGGCGGCACGACATCCCCCGGGAGGCGCTGCGCGAGCTCGATCTGCTGCTGCTCGACGAGGGGCACTGTCTGCGCGACCAGGCGCTGGACGTCTGCCACGAGGCCGGCCGTACGGAGGGGGCGCAGACGACCACGAGTGCGGCGGGGCTTTCCACGCTGGTTCAGCTGGTGGGGGGTGGGCTCGGGGTCACGCTGTTGCCGCGGACCGCTTTGCGGGTTGAAACCGGGCGGAGCGATCGGCTCGCTACCGGGTACTTTGCCGAGCCGGCGCCTTCGCGGCGGATTGCGTTGGCGATGCGGGTTGGTGCGGCGCGGCAGGGGGAGTTCGAGGTGTTCGCGGATGCGTTGCGGAAGGAGCTCGCGAAGCTGCCTGTGCGGGTGGTTGCGGGCTGACGTTCCGGAGAACGGTGCGGGCCGGTGGGCCTGGTTGTGCCCACCCGTTCCGCCCTGCGGAACGCCTGCCCACAACCAGGCCTACTCCGTCCGCAAGCCGTTCGGGCGGGTCATTCGGTGGGCCGCCGGGAGGGACAAGGCCGTGACCAGGGCGATCATGCCTACGCCCACTCCCACCACCGGCAGGAAGCCGAGCCAGTCGCGGACCGTGCCGTTGACGACCTGGAGCATCACCCAGCCCAGGCCGAGGCCGCCCGCCACCGCGAGGGTCGTGCCCAGGACCACGGGGATCGCGGTCTGCCACAGCACCGAGCCGATGACCGACGTACGCCGTGCGCCCAGGGCCGCGAGCGTGGACATCAGGCGTTTGCGCTCGCGTAGTTGCTCCAGCGTCGTCGCCGTGAGACCCGCGCCGATCAGCGCCAGCAGGAGGCCGGTGCCGACGAGCAGGGCCTGCTGGATCATGGCGTAGTTGGATTCCTTCTGCACGCCGCCCATGCGGTGGACACGCATCAACGGGTCGATGGACGCCGCGGTGTTGCGGACGCGTTCGACGGCGTCGAGGTTTCCGGGTTCGAGCTGGATCGCCACGTCGGTCGTGGGGTCGGGCAGGGCCGCGACGTCGATGGTGGACGGCGTGGCGAGCACGCCGCGGTGGTAGCGGCCCAGCGGGTCCTCGACCGCCTGGACGGTCCGGGCGGAAGCGGGGATCTTCCAGTCGTACGTCCGGGGCTTGCGGCTGCCGCGGTCGTAGGGCCGGTCCTCCATGGACAGCGCCATTCCGGGCAGGAGTCCGGCGGAGCGGTCGGGCTCGTCCGCGATGAACACGTCGCCGTCCCGGCAGGAGTCCAGCTTGGCCAGCCGGCGCAGGGTGTCGCAGTCGCCGACGGTCACGCCGGCGAAGCCGGGCGCCGGCCTGTCGCTCCTGTGCCCGAACTGCTCCGTGGTGACGAGCGCGTCCCGGACGCCCGGGGTGGCGCGGAAGCTGTTGGTGTAGCTCCGGGTCTCGGCGGGTGTGCTCCCCCGGTAGACGCCCATCATCTGGGAGTGCGTCGGCAGGTCCTCGACGAACTCGCCCTGGACTCCCGCGAAGAGCATCTGGATGGCGATGGCTCCGGCCATGGCCACGGTGATGCCGCCGACCGCGCGGGCGGCCGGGCCGGGGCTCGACTCGATGCGCCGGGTGGCCAGTTGCCAGGAGACCGGGCCGCCCCGGAGGCGGGCCACACAGGCCTCCAGCAGCCAGGGCAGCAGGGCCGCGATGCCGGTCAGTACGAGGATGCCGCCACCGGCCACCTGATAGGTGCCGAGACCATCCCCGTACGGGTCCATCCTCCCCTCGTCGAGGAGCGGGAGCAGCAGGGCCAGGCCCGCCGCCGGGATCAGCAGGCGCCACCAGAGGCGGCGGCGCCGGGGCGCGGTGTAGCGCATGACGCCCAGCGGTTCGATGGTGACGCGGCGCAGGGTGATCAGGGTGACGATCACGGCGACGACCGGCACCGCGACCGCGATCAGCGCGGCCAGGGCGGGGGACGGCACCAGGTCGGCCGAGGAGACGGCCACGTCCCGGATCGTGATGCCCGAGGCGAAGTCACGGATGACCAGGAATACGGCGGCGCCGACGACCAGGCCCAGCAGGGCGCCGCACAGCGCCTCGCCGGACGCGATCCGCCGGGTGGCGCGGATGTCGGTGCCCACGAGCCGCAGCGCGGCCAGCCGTCGGTCGCGGCGTTCGCCGCCTGCGCGGACGGCCGTGGCGATGAAGATGCCGATGGGCAGCAGCAGCACCACGCACGTCATGTTCATCAGGATCACGAGCACCGGGCTGACCGGGTCGCCGCCTTCCTCGTGGCCGAACCGTTCGATCCGCACGGGGGCGTCGTGGATACCGGGTCCGTGGGGCGCGTCCAGCCGGATCCGGTCGCTGCCCGCGTAGTAGAAGAGCTCGTCGGGGCCCATGACGCCCTGGTCGCCGATGACGCCCGCGACGCGGTAGGGGAACCGCTCGCGCAGCAGCTTGCCGTCGGCGGAGCGCAGCAGGTCGTCCAGCGCGGGGGAGACCACCATCTCGCCGGGGCCGGGCAGGGCCCGTACGCCCGGCGGGAGCGGCGCGCGGGGGCCCTCGGGCCGCAGCAGGGCCCCTTCCACGGGCTTGTCGTGGAAGTCGGAGGTGACCGCCTGGTAGAGCAGGGTGCGGTCGCTCGCCTCGATGCTCCGGCCGTCGCCGGGCTGGTCGTTCACGGAGCGCGCGTTCTCGCGGTGCTCCCGTGCGGTGGACAGGTGCGGCACCGACGCGGCGATCGCCAGCAGGGCCACGCCGAGGCCGACGCCGATGGCGACGAGCGCGGTGCGCAGCAGGCTCTCGCGGCCTCCGGTGACGGCGAACCGGGCGCCCATGGCCAGGTCGCGGGCCCAGGCGGAGAGGCCCGTCGGGCCGGTGGGGCGGGGGCGTCCGGGCTCCGGGGAGCCGGGCCGCGCCGTGGGCTCAGGCGGCGCCATGGACACCCGCCATGTCGCGCGCCCGGCCGTCGCGGACGACGACCTCGCGGTCGGAGTAGGCGGCGACGCGTGCCTCGTGGGTGACGAGGACGACGGCGGCACGGGTGTCGCGCGCGGCCTTCGTCAGCAGTTCCAGGACACGCTCGCCGTTGAGGGAGTCGAGGGCGCCGGTGGGCTCGTCGGCGAAGATCACGCGGGGGGTGGTGACCAGGGAACGGGCGACGGCGACGCGCTGCTGCTGGCCGCCGGATATCTGGCCGGGCCGGTGGTGCCGGACGTCGGCGACCTCCAGGTGTTCCAGCCAGCGCAGGGCGGTGGCCTCGGCCTCCTTGCGCTTGGTGCCGGTCAGGCGCAGCGGCAGGGCGGCGTTCTCCAGACAGGTGAGCTCGGGCACGAGCTGGCCGAACTGGAAGACGAAGCCGAACTCGCTGCGGCGCAGGGCGCTGCGCTCGGCGTCCGGCAGGGCGGCCAGGTCGCGGCCGCCGTAGTGGACGGTGCCCGCGTCGGGGCGGAGGATGCCGGCGAGGCAGTGCAGGAGCGTGGACTTGCCGGAGCCGGAGGGGCCCATGACGGCCACGACCTCGCCGGGGTGGATGGAGAAGTCCGCGCCGTCGAGCGCGGTCGTCAGCCCGTACGCCTTGCGCAGGCCCGAGGCGGCGAGGAGAGAGCCGGCGGGGGTCATGCCTGTACCTCCTTCGAGAGCCGGTCGAGCCGGGCGGCCGTCAGTTCCAGCCAGCGCAGGTCCGCCTCCAGGTGGAACAGCGCGTGGTCGCAGATCAGCTGGTCGGCGAGGTCGCCGGAGCTCTTGCGCCGGGTCAGGTCGCGCATCAGCCGCAGGTGCTCGGCGCGCTGGGCGTCGAGGACGGCGTCCGCGGCGCGGCCGGTCAGCAGGGCGAGGACGACCTTGGTGTAGAGCGTCGACTGGAGGTACGGCTCGGGCTTCTCGGGCCGGCCGAGCCACTGCTCGACGTCCGTGACGCCGGCGTCGGTGATGGCGTACCGCTTGCGTTCGGGGCCGCCGCCGGCCTCGACTCCGTCGACCTCGACGAGCCCGTTCTTCAGCAGCCGCGACATGGTCGAGTAGACCTGGCCGTAGTGCAGGGGGCGGTCGTGGCCGAAGCGCTCGTCGAAGGCGCGCTTGAGGTCGTAGCCATGGCGGGGGCCGGCCTCCAGGAGGCCGAGAAGGGTGTGCGCGATGGACATACGAGCGACTCTACACTGTGTGTATACATGGTGTGTATAGCCATCGGGTTGTGGCGCCCGGGCGGAGATATGCGCTGGTCAGACGGTCGCCGGCCGGTCGCCGAGCAGATCGAGCCCCAGGCCCGAGCACTGGTGCCAGGCGGTCTTCCCCTCGCGCCGGGTGACGACGAGCCCGGCCTCCCGGAGCGCCTTCGCATGCATGGAGGCCGACGCGACGCTGATGCCCAGCCCGTCGGCCAGGGTCGTCGTCGAGTGCCGCCGGACGAGTCGGCGCAGGACGTCCGCGCGGGTCCGGCCCAGCAGGGGAGTCAGCGGATCGGGGCCCTGCGGCTCCAGCAGGGGCAGCGGAGTGGGCGCCGGATAGATCAGCGTCACCGGCTCGCCGGGACGGTCGGTGAACAGCGGCGGGCCCGCCCAGAAGAACGACGGCCGCAGCACCAGGCCCCGGCCCGCCAGCCGTACGCCGAGCTCCCGGTCCGAGGCCGCCTCCAGGGTCATCCCGCGCCAGGTGATCCCGGGGGCCAGCCCGGTCAGCGTCGGCAGCAGACCGTGCTGCGCCAGCTGATGGGAACGCCAGGTGGTCTCCGCGTGGAAACCGGCCCGGACGGTGTGCCAGGACGTGTCGATGACCGCGCCGTACGCGGCCCGGACGCTCCGGGCGAGGACCTGCCACGCGTCCCGTTCGAGCTCGGCGAGGTCGCGCGTCCACGCGGTGACGGGCCGGTCGACGCCGCACACCCGGCGCAGCTCGTGGCGGACGTACGCGCGGGGCGTCGCCAAGATCGTGTCCAGCCCGGCGGCGAGCCCCGGCGCGGGCGGGTCGAGGAACTGCGGTCCGGCGCCCGTCGGCGACACCAGCTGGAACAGCGGCCGCGCCGCCGGCGGGAGCGTACGGCGCAGCCGCCGCTGCCACCCGGCCAGGGCCGGCGGTATGTCCGCGCGCCCCAGCATCTCCAGGGCCAGCACCATTTCGAGCAGCGGCTCCGGGCGCTCGGCGATCCGGACCCGCAGCAGGTCCTCCGTCGTGAAATGGACGCGCAGCACGGCTCCCCCGCTCTTTCCCGGCTCTTTCCGGCCCGGAGGCGGCGGGCGGAACGGTTCAGCCACCGCTGAAACGATGGAGTCCGCCCCCGCGCCGCCCCAGGATGTGCGTCACGGCATGCCAAATGGAGCGTGCCGAGTATCGGGGGCGATGAGCCGGCCGGGAAGAAATCTCCCGGCCAGCTTTCGTCCCGGGCGGAGAGAAGGGTCCAGCATGAGGATTCGCTCACTGGCGGCGGCGGTCGCCCTCACCGCGGCGACGTTCGCGAGCACGGGCATCACGGCGGCATCCGCGCAGGCGGCACAGGCGGTACCGGCCGGTACGACGGTCACCACGGTCGTGCCGGGGCCCTACGGCTGCAACTACACCGACTCCGAGCCGCAGATCTCCCGTGGTTCCAAGGGGGCGGCGGTGAGAGAGGCCCAGTGTCTGCTCAGATACTGGGGAGAGAGCCTCGGCAGCTCGGGCGTGGACGGTGATTTCGGTCCGGCCACGGAGGCGGCCGTCCGCTCCTTCCAGAGCAAGTACTGCGGGCTCTCGGTCGACGGCATCGTCGGCCCGAAGACCTGGCACGCCCTGAAGAACGACGGCTGCTGACCGGCGTCGCGGGCGGTCGTGCGCACTCCGGTGCGTACGACCGCCCACCGCTGCTCCGTATTCACTCCGTCTTCGGCGGACGCCCCCGCTTGCGGATCACACCCACGTCCCTGGGCAGCCGGCCCGCGTCCGCGAGCGCCTTGCGCAGCAGGAACTCGATCTGGGCGTTGGCGCTGCGCAGCTCCTCGCCCGCCCAGCGGGCCAGCGCGTCGTGGACCGACGGGTCGAGCCGCAGCAGCACCTGCTTGCGCTGCTGCGGCCGTCGCGCGGGCCGGTCCGGCTCCGACTCCTCCGTCACTGGTAGAGGGTGCCGGTGTTCAGTACGGGCTGGGCGGCCCGGTCACCGCACAGCACCACCATCAGATTGCTCACCATGGCCGCCTTCCGCTCGTCGTCCAGTGCCACGATGTCCTGCTCGGTGATGCGCTCCAGCGCCATCTCGACCATGCCCACCGCGCCCTCGACGATCATTTTGCGCGCTGCCACGACCGCGCCCGCCTGCTGGCGCTGGAGCATCGCCGAGGCGATCTCCGGGGCGTAGGCGAGGTGGGTGAAACGCGACTCGATGATGCGCACGCCGGCCGCCTCGACGCGCTCGTGGAGCTCCTCGGCCAGCTTCTCGGTGATCTCCTCGGCGTTGCCGCGCAGGGAGAGGGCGTCCTCGTCGTGGGCGTCGTAGGGGTACTCGATGGCGATGTGGCGCACGGCCGCCTCGGTCTGGGTGGCGACGAACTCCTGGAAGTCCTCCACCGCGAACATCGCCTGCGCGGTGTCCTCGACCCGCCAGACGACGACGGCGGCCAGCTCGATGGGGTTGCCGTAGGCGTCGTTGACCTTCAGTACGGCGGTCTCGTGGTTGCGGACCCGGGTGGAGAGCTTCTCCTGGCTGGTGAACGGGTTGACCCAGCGCAGGCCCTCGGTGCGGATGGTGCCCTGGTAGCGGCCGAAGAGCTGGACGACCTGGGCCTGGCCCGGGGCGACGGTGCACAGCCCGGACAGCGCGACGAGCGAGGCCAGGCCGATCAGGATGCCGCCGGCGACCAGCGCGACCGTCACCCCGGCCGCCACGTGCGAGCTGGTGACGGCGCCGGCCGCGACCGTGGCTATGCCGGCGAGCAGGCCCGCGAGGCCCAGCGTCAGGGCCGTGCCACCGCCGATGTCGGCGGCCGGGTGCTCGTGGATGCGTGGTCGGGAGGTCGCGGCGGCGGTGGCTTCGGACATGAGGGTCCCCCCAGTTTCGGTCGGTCGCGAGCCGGATGCGCGGCCCTATCAAAGTGATAGCACATTAAGGCCCTGTACGGTCTTCCGCGCAACTCCGTACCCGGTTCCCGCCAGCCGGGGTGCTGTATGTCACGTCCGTTATTGCCGTGATCGATGGGCGTTTGATGTCAGTTGCGGTGTTAGCTTCGTGAGCTGGGTTGGGGGCGGACGGACTGGAGCTACGGGAGAGATGGGCCGAGCGGACGCGCGACGGGCGCAGAAGAAGGGCGGCCGCCCTGAGCGGGGCGGCGGCAAGGCCGGGAAGAAGAGCGGCATACGCCGGTTCTTCACATGGAAGATGCTGCTGGCCTACTTCGTGGCCGTCATCGCTCTCGGGGCGGGCACGTTCTACGCGCTCTACCTCTATGTGGATGTGCCGAAGGGCAACTCGGCGGCCAAGCTGCAGAGCAACATCTACAAGACCAGCGACGGCAAGACCATCGCCCGCATCGGTGAGGTCAACCGCGAGGAAGTCCCGCTGTCGAAGGTCCCCGAGGTCGTTCAGCACGCGGTGGTCGCCGCGGAGAACAAGAACTTCTACAACGACCCCGGCGTCGACCTGAAGGGCACCGCCCGAGGCATCGTCAACACGGTCATGGGCCGTGGCAAGCAGGGTGGTTCGACCATCACCCAGCAGTACGTCAAGAACTACTACCTGGACCAGCGCCAGACCGTCACCCGCAAGGTGAAGGAACTGATCATCTCGCTGAAGGTCCAGGACGAGAAGTCCAAGAACGAGATCCTCGAGGGCTACCTCAACACCAGCTACTACGGCCGGGGCGCCTACGGCATCCAGGCCGCGGCACGGGCGTACTACAACAAGGACATCGACAAGGTCACCCTGGAGGAAGGCGCCTACCTGGCCGCCCTGCTCCAGGCGCCGAGCCAGTACGACTGGGCCACCGCCACCGAGGCCGGCAAGGCGAACGCCAAGGCCCGCTGGGGCTACGTCCTCGACAAGATGGTCGAGCAGAAGTGGCTCCCGGCCGACGAGCGTCAGCGCATGACGTTCAAGGAGCCCGGCAAGCCCAAGGCGGCCCTCGGCCTCTCGGGCCAGAACGGCTACCTGGTCGAGGCGGCCAAGCGCGAGATCATCCGCGACCTTGCGGCCCAGGGCCGCAAGGAGAGCGAGTTCGCGGCGGGCGGCTGGACCATCACGCTGAGCATCGACTCCAAGAAGCAGAAGGCGCTGGAGAAGGCCGTCAAGGACCAGCTGATCGACGACCTGGACCCCAAGTCCCGTGAGGTCGACGGCCACGTCCAGGCCGGCGCGGTCTCCGTGGACCCCAAGACCGGCAAGGTCGTGGCGCTCTACGGCGGCCAGGACTTCGTCCAGCACCAGATCAGCAACGCGACCCGCGCCGACTACCAGCCCGCGTCGACGTTCAAGCCGATCATCCTGGCCTCCGCGCTCCAGAACGAGTCCAAGACGCAGGACAAGCGACCGGTCACGCCGAGCGCGATCTACGACGGCACCAACCAGCGGCCGGTCGTCGGCCCCGGCGGCGGTGGCTACGCGCCGGAGAACGAGGACCAGCAGAGCTACGGTCCGATCACTGTCCAGCAGGCCATGAACGACTCGGTCAACTCCGTCTTCGCGCAGATGGTCGTCGACGTCGGCATGGACAAGGTCAAGAAGACCGCCACCGAGCTCGGCATGAAGGGCGACTTCCAGGAGACCCCGGCCATGGCGCTCGGCGCCATGGGCGCGAGCCCGATGGAGATGGCGGGCGTCTACTCCACGCTGAACAACCACGGCAAGAAGGTCACGCCGAGCGTCATCAAGTCGGCGACCCAGGGCGGCCAGGAGTTCTCGCTGCCCCACGCCGTCGGCGACCGCGTCGTCTCCCGCAACACCGCCGACGGCCTGACGTCCGTCATGACCCAGGTGGTCAATGACGGTACGGCCAAGGTCGTGGCCAGCGGCGCCTACCAGGTGGCGGGCAAGACCGGTACGTCCGACGACAACAAGTCGGCCTGGTTCGCGGGCTACACCCCCGACCTCGTCACGACCGTCGGCCTCTTCGGCGAGGCGCAGGGCGGTAAGCAGGTGACCCTTCAGGGCACCGGTGGCGGCGGCCGTGTGAACGGTGGTACGTACCCGGCGAAGATCTGGTCCGCCTACAACTCCGCCGTCTTCGGTGACGACGACGAGGCGAAGTTCGACCTGGAGACCGAGGACGGCTACGCGCCGCCGCCCCCGCCGCACACCTCGACCGGCACGCCCAGCCAGGGCAAGAGCGCGACGCCGACGCCCTCGGGCAAGTCGCAGTCGGCGTCGTCGACCCCGTCGTCCAACAAGTCCCCGTCGAAGGACCCGACCCCGACGGGCGGCAAGCACACGCCGCCCACCCCGCCGGTCCCGCCGACGACGAACACGGGCACGGCCACCGGCTCGACCAACACCGCCAAGCCGGACCCCAACGACAACCGCCCCAACGGGGGCAGACAGCAACAGCTGCCGTGACCCGAACCGGCCGCCCTTCCCCACGGGGGAAGGGCGGCCGGTCCCGTTTTCGGGAAAGCGGGCGGGGGCGGTCAGGTCCCGTTGACCCTGGTGGCGATGGTGTCGCCGAGGTTCTTGTCGATGTTGCGCCAGTACTGGAGCGCCCGGTCCACGACAGGGCGGCTCACGCCCGCCTTCAGATGGCCGACGACGTTCGAGGCCAGCCGCTCGCGGGCGGCGTCGTCGAGGACCTTGCGGACCATCGTGCCCGCCTGGCCCCAGTCGTCGTCCTCCGCGTGGAGCTTGTACGCCTCGCGGACCATCTCTCCCGAGGCCGCCCAGCCCGCGATCTCGCCGAAGCGGGCGGTGTCGGCGTCCGGGCCGCCGTAGGAGTTGGGCGCGTACGGGCGGGCCGTGTTCGCGGGCTCGTAGCGCATGGGGCCGTCCTTGGCGTACGAGTTCACGGTCGAGTGGGGGCGGTTGGGCGGCAGCTGGGTGTAGTTCGGGCCGATCCGGTAGCGGTGGGTGTCCGGGTACGAGAAGAGCCGGCCCAGCAGCATCTTGTCGGGCGACGGGCCGATGCCGGGCACCAGGTTGGAGGGCTCGAAGGCGGCCTGCTCGATGTGGACGAAGAAATCGTCCGGGTTGCGGTCGAGCGTCATCCGCCCGACCTCGATCAGCGGGTAGTCGCCGTGCGGCCACACCTTGGTGAGGTCGAAGGGGTTGAAGCGGTAGTCCGCCGCGTCACCGAACGGCATGACCTGCACATACATGGTCCAGGAGGGGGCGTTGCCGCCCTCGATGGCCTCGTACAGATCCCGGCGGTGCTTGTCGGCGTCCGAACCCGCCAACTCGTCGGCCTCCGCCTGGGTGAGGTAGTCGATGCCCTGGTCGGTCTTGATGTGGTACTTGATCCAGAACTTCTCGCCGCCGCCGTTGACCCACATGAACGTGTGCGAGCTGTAGCCGTTCATGTGCCGCCAGGTCTTGGGGATGCCCCGGTCGCCCATCAGCCAGGTGACCATGTGGGCCGACTCCGGCGAGAGCGTCCAGAAATCCCACTGCATGTCGTTGTTCCGCAGGCCCGTGCGCGGGTGGCGCTTCTGGGAGCGGATGAAGTCCTGGAACTTCTGCGGGTCGCGGACGAAGAAGACCGGGGTGTTGTTGCCGACCAGATCGTAATTGCCGTGTTCCGTATAGAACTTGAGGGCGAAGCCGCGGGGGTCCCGCCAGGTGTCCGGGGAGCCCTGCTCACCGGCCACGGTAGAGAAGCGGGCCAGCATCTCCGTCCGCCGGCCGGGCTGGAAGAGATCGGCCTTGGTGAACTGGCTGACGTCATTGGTCACCTGGAAGTGGCCGTAGGCGCCGCCGCCCTTGGCATGGACCACCCGCTCGGGGACCCGTTCCCGGTTGAACTGGGCCATCTTCTCGATCAGATAGTGGTCCTGGAGCAGGATGGGGCCGGTGTCACCGATGGTGAGCGAGTGCTCGTCGCTCTCCACCGGGATGCCGACGTTGTTCGTGGTGTACGGGGTACTCTGCGCCGAGTCGGTCATTGGGACGCCTCCCGGAACGGGGACTGGTGAGGGCGCATGGGGATCCGCCCTCCACCCGAGCCAGTCAACCGCGCCGACAAGGTGTCGGCAACAGCGGTCTGGACACTGTCCAGAATCCCACCTCGTCCGCGTCAGCGCCCGTGGGCGGGCAGCGGCAGCTCGAACCACACCACCTTTCCGGTGCTCAGCCGCGTCGCGCCCCACCGCCGGGCCATCTTGTTCACCAGATACAGCCCCCGGCCGCCCTCGTCCGAGGGCCGGGCCTGGCGCAGCCTGGGCAGCTGGGGCACATCGTCGCCCACCTCGCAGCGCAGGACGTCCGTACGGAGCAGCCGCAGCGTTATCGGGCGCTCGGCGTACCGCACGGCATTGGTGATCACCTCGCTGACCAGCAGCTCCACCCCGTCCGTCAGCTCCTCCAGCCCCCAGCGGGTCAGCGCCCGGCGGGCCAGCCGGCGCGCCTGGCGGGGCGTCTGGGGGCGCGGGTCGAGGAACCAGTACGCGACGTCACTGGGCGCGATGCCCTCGAAACGGGCCGCGAGCAGGGCGATGTCGTCGTCCCGGTCGCCCGGCCCGAGCATGCCCAGCACCTCGTCGCACAGCGGCTCCAGCGGCGGCGGATTGGGGCCGGTCAGCCGGGCCGTGTCGATCAGCCGCTCGCGGAGCTGCTCTATGCCCGTCCACACGTCCCGTATCCGGGACTCCACCAGGCCGTCCGTGTACAGCAGCAGGGTCGCCCCGGCGGGCGCGTCCAGCTCCACGGCCTCGAAGTCCACCCCGCCCACGCCGATCGGCGCGCCCGGCGGGACGCGCAGCACCTCGGCCCGGCCGCCCCGGTGCAGCAGCACCGGCGGCGGATGGCCCGCGTTGGCGATCACGATGCGGTGGGCGACCGGGTCGTAGACCGCGTACAGGCAGGTGGCCATGCGGTCGCTGCCCAGGCGCTGCGCCTGCTCGTCGAGGTGGTGGAGCACCTCCTGGGGCGGCAGGTCCAGGCCCGCGAGGGTCTGCGCGGTGGTGCGCAGCTGGCCCATGATCGCGGCGGAGGTCATGGAGTGGCCCATGACGTCGCCGACGACCAGGGCCACGCGATTGCCCGGCAGCGGGATCGCGTCGTACCAGTCGCCGCCGACGCGGGCGGTCTCGGCGGCGGGAAGGTAGCGGCTGGCGAGCCGGACGCCGGTGGGCTGGGGGAGGGAGTCGGGGAGCATGGTGCGCTGGAGCTCGTCGGCGATGTAGACCTCGCGGCCGTAGAGCACGGCCTTGTCCACGCCGAGGGCGGTGTGCGTCGCCAGCTGCGCGGCGACCAGCAGGTCGTCGCTCTCGAAGGCGGGCCGGTCCAGGCGGCGGACGAACACGGCGGCGCCGATCACCCGGCGGCGGCCGCGCAGCGGCGCCAGGATGGTGCGGTGCCGGTCCGGTACGTGCCGGCCTTCGCCGAGGAGCTCGGGCAGGGCCGCCCGCGCGGCTGAGGAGTCCCCGAAGACGGGTCTGACACCCCGCAGCACCTCCGCGAGCGGCCCGCCTATGCGCACCTCGCAGCGCTCCGCGGCGGAGTCGGCGAGCTCGGGCCCCGGGTCGGGCGTGGCGGCGTCGCCCTCGGTGGCGGTGTCGCCGGCCTGGACGTACTCGGGCAGCCGGTCGGTGCGGCGCAGCCGCAGCACGACGGGGCCCACGGGGCGCTCGTCGCCGACGGGCAGGGGGTCGCGCAGATAGACGAGGATCGCGTCGGCGAACGTCGGCACGGTCGACCGGCACAGCCCCAGCACGATCTCGTCCAGATCGATCCCGCGCGCGATCCGCCGCGTGGCGGCCCCGACGAACCGCAGCCGCTCCCCGCCACCGGACGTGCCGGCCCGCTCCCGGGCGTTGTCGGCGTGGCCGGTCCCGCCACCGCCGCTGCCGCCGGGCGGCGGCATGTGGGGGTCGTCGCTGCCGCCGCCTGCCTCGCGGCGGCCGGGGCGCGCGGGGAGCGCCCCGCCGGGCGTTCCGGCGGCCCCGCTGCCGCCGGCCGTCTCGGGGGCGATGGCGCCGGGCGCGGGGTCCTGCGGGGCCGGGCCGTCGGTCGTGTCACCGGACGCGGCGGTGGCCGCCTCCGCCGGGCCGTGGGCCTCGTCGGCCGGCTTGTCGGCGCCGGTACGCGGGCGGGGGACGCGGCCCCGGGACTCCGGCCGGGGGCGCCGGCCGACGGTGTCGTCGGCGTCGGCCACGGCGTGGGCCTCGTCCGTCGGCCCCTCGGCCGGGACAGGGCTCGCCGCCGGGTCGCGGGCCGCGTCGGAGCCGCGGTCCGTGGGAGCCGGACGGCCCGTTCCGCAGGCCGCCGGGTCCGCCACGGCGTGGGTCGCGGGCGCGGCCGACGGGCCCGCGGCCCCGGCCGCCGGCGTCGCCCCGGCGGCCGGGCCGCCGGGGGCGTGCTCGGGCGCGCCCGGCGCGTCGGCGCCGGAGCGCGGCGCGGGCCGTGGTCTTCCGTGGGAGTTGGAGTGCTCCGTCACGCGTGGGGTTCCATCCGTAGAGGCCGTGCGTCCGCCCGGGGGAGGGCGGGTACACGTGGGTCAGGCGCGGCGCAGGTCGAGGAAGAGCTGGATCTCGGGTGGTACGTCCGTGCTCGCCGGGGCGTACGCCCGCGAGCTCTCCCCGGCGATGTCGAATCCCGCGTCACGCACGACCTGGCGCAATTCGTCCCGCAGATATCCGGATACCCGGATCGTGCTGCCGAGGAACGGGATCGCGTAGTCGTCGACGTCGGCCTCGACCATCGAGAGGGCCAGCAGTCCACCGGGTCTGAGCAGGCCGTGCAGCATCCGCAGGGCGTGCGGGATCTCCGGGCGCGGCAGCATCAGCAGGGAGAAGAAGGCGGTCGCGCCGTCGAAGACGCCCAGGTGGCCGTCGCGCAGATCGGCGAGGTCGGCCAAGTGGAAGGCGGCGTCCGGCACATTGGCGCGGGCGAGGTCGAGCATGCCGGGGGAGAGGTCGACGCCGACGACCTCATGGCCGGCGTCCACCAGTTGCCGGGCCGTCGGCAGGCCCGTACCGCAGCCGACGTCCAGGACCCGGGAGCCGGGCGGCAGCGCGCCGGCCAGCCACTCGCCGGCGGCGAGCTGGCCCTCCTTGTGCGGGAAGGCCTCGTCGTAACGGTCGCCGATGGCGTCGAACGCCTCGGCCTGGCCGCTGCGGTCCAGCCCTAACAGGGCGAAGCCGTCGTAGTCCCGCTGGTCGTCACCGCTCACGGCTCCGCCCCTCCTGCTGACTGTGACTGTGCTGTCTGTCCGTTGTGCCGGGTCGTGTCGTGCCAGGTCGTGTCGTGCCGTGCTGAGTGAAGTATCGCGGAGGCCGATCCTACGGTTGCCGCGCGGGGAGTCGGCAAGCGGTTCGGGCCCCGATTCACACCCTCTCGCACCACCGGCTCGCATCCTGCTCACATCCGGTTCACACGGGATTCACGCCCGGGTTCGACTCCGGGGTCGAGCCCGGGTTCAAGTCCTGGTTCCCGCCCGGGTTCACGCGCTGGTTCACGTCCCCACGCGCGCCGGTGTGCGGTCCCAGTCGTCGGGGAGCGCCGGCACCGGCCAGGCCGGGTCGGGCCGCCAGCGTTCCCAGCCGGCGGTGAACGGCGGGCCCCAGGCCTCGATCAGTTCGACGGCGGCGTGCCCCGCGGCCCGTACCCGGCCCGCCTGATCGTCCGTCATCAGACCGGCGTGGCGCGCCTGGGCGAACTCGTCCTCGTCCTTCCACTCCCAACTGCGGTCGGGATAGACGGCGATGTCCAGGAAGTGGTCCTCGGAGTCGACGCCGCCGGCCCAGCGCGCGAGCGGTTCCTCGAGATTCACGTACCAGTTCCGGAAGCGCCAGTCGAGGTCCCAGAAGAGCCAGACCGACCAGGGGTCGCCGGGCCGGGCGAGCTTGAGCACGCCCGTGCCGTACCAGCGGGTCACCGCCGTCGTCCGCGGCTTGGTGTAGCGCGTGGCCAGCGG
Organism: Streptomyces hesseae; assembly: GCF_031845785.1. Lineage (NCBI taxonomy): Bacteria > Bacillati > Actinomycetota > Actinomycetes > Kitasatosporales > Streptomycetaceae > Streptomyces > Streptomyces hesseae. The sequence goes on along the minus strand of NZ_JAVRFI010000020.1, from coordinate 10,917 downwards.
TTCGCGGTGGACGGGCGTGCCGTCGGCGAGCAGCGGTTTGACGCAGTCCGTGCCGGGCGCCATCCACACCGCGAGCAGCTCGGCGGTGTCCTCGACGACGGTGACGGGGCGGCAGATGTGGATGCCGCCCCCGGTACCGGGTCTGCCGTTGCCGCGGTAGCGCCAGAGGATCTGGTCGCCCGGCGCCCAGCGGCCGTTCCCGCCGCCGTCCGCCGTGCCCGCCGTTCCCGTCGTGTCCGTGGTCTCCGCTGCCATGCGCAGATCTTAGGTGCCGGGGACACCTATGCGCCGTGACGTATACCGCAGACGTATACGGCAAAGGTCCGGGCGGAGGAGACCGGGACGGAAGCGGAGGAGACCGGGGCGGAAGGGGCCGCGTCGGGAGTCGCGTCGGCTACGGGCGGGTCATCCGCAGGACGTCGAGCGCCTCGTCGAGCTGCTCCATCGTCAGCAGACCGCGGTCCACATAGCCCGATTCGAGCACGACCTCCCGGATCGTCTTCCGCTCCGCAAGGGACTTCTTGGCCACCTTCGCGGCCTCCTCGTAGCCGATGTACCGGTTGAGCGGAGTGACGACGGACGGCGAGGACTCGGCGTACTCGCGGGCCCGCTCGGCATTGGCGGTGATGCCGTCGACCGTGCGGTCGGCGAGCAGCCGGGAGACGTTGGCGAGCAGCCGGACGGACTCCAGGAGGTTCCTCGCCATCACCGGGAGCATCACGTTGAGCTCGAAGTTCCCGGCGGCGCCCGCCGTGGCGACCGTCGCGTCATTGCCCATGACCTGCGCGGCGACCATCAGGACGGCCTCGCAGACCACCGGGTTGACCTTGCCCGGCATGATCGAGGAGCCCGGCTGGAGGTCGGGCAGGGCGATCTCCGCGAGACCGGTGCGCGGGCCCGAGCCCATCCAGCGCAGATCGTTGGCGATCTTGGTCAGGCCCACCGCGATCACGCGCAGCTGACCGCTGGTCTCCACCAGGCCGTCCCGCGCGCCCTGCGCCTCGAAGTGGTCGCGGGCCTCCGTCAGCGGCAGCCCCGTCGCCCGGGACACCTCGGCGATGACCGCGCCGGAGAAGCCGGGCGGGGTGTTGATGCCGGTGCCCACGGCCGTACCGCCCAGGGGCAGTTCGGCGAGCCGGGGCAGCGAGGCGCGCAGCCGCTCGACGCCGTACCGCACCTGGGCGGCGTAGCCGCCGAACTCCTGGCCCAGCGTCACGGGCGTGGCGTCCATCAGATGCGTCCGGCCCGCCTTGACGACCTCCGCGAACTCCTCGGCCTTGCGCTCCAGGGCGGCCGTGAGGTGCTCCAGCGCCGGGATCAGATCGCCGGTCACGGCGGCCGTCGCGGCGATGTGGATGGAGGACGGGAAGACGTCGTTGGAGGACTGGCTGGCGTTGACGTGGTCGTTGGGGTGGACGGGACGGCCCAGGCGCTCCGTGGCGAGGGTGGCGATGACCTCGTTGGCGTTCATGTTCGAGGACGTACCGGAGCCGGTCTGGAAGACGTCGACGGGGAAGTGGTCGTCCCAGCGGCCCTCGGCAACCTCGCCCGCCGCCTCCACGACCGCCGCCGCCACGTCCTTGTCGATCACGCCCAGCTCGGCGTTGACCTTCGCCGCGGCGGCCTTGATCCGGCCCAGCGCCTCGATGTGCGCGCGCTCCAGGCGCTGGCCGCTGACGGGGAAGTTCTCCACGGCACGCTGGGTCTGGGCCCGCCACTTGGCGTCCGCCGGGACCCTCACCTCGCCCATGGAGTCGTGTTCGATCCGGTACTGCCCGCTGTCGGTCATCGCCGCTTACCTCCCGATGGTCTCTTGTGGGACACAGCGTTTGGCCTGATCCCTGTGTTCCCAAAAGTCGCTCACGGCTACTAAATACCGCGAGTAACAACAGAACTCGGGGAGGCTCCATGACCCGGACACGCAGACCCACCCTGCGCTGTTCCCTCGCCGCGCTCGCCGCCTTCGCGGCGGCGCTCGGCGGACTGTCCGTCACCACCGCCACCGCTCCCGCGGCGGCCGCCCAGCCGCGCGGCGCGGCAGCGTCCACCACCCCTCTGTCGCCCGAACTGGAGAGGATCCGCGCTGCGGAAGCCGTGAAGCTCTACGGCGACGCCGCCGAACGCCCACTCGCACAGCGCAAATCGTCGCTGCTGTCCCTCGGCGACAGTGAGATATCCGGCGAGGGCGTCGGCACATACGAGCCAGGGACGAACGGCCCCGACAACTGGTGCCACCGCTCGCCCGACGCCGCCATCCACCGCACCGGCATACCCGCGGACGTCACCTACAACGTCGCCTGCTCCGGCGCGACCACGGGCAACATCCGCATCGGCGGCGGCAAGCAGTACGCGGACGAGCTCGTGCAGAGCGACGCGCTCGCCGTCAAGGCGCGCAACACGCGCGTGAAGCTGGTGCTGCTCGTCGCCGGCGCCAACGACGACCTCCAGTTCGGCCCGGTCATCACCGACTGCGTCACGCGCTATCTGACCCTCCAAGGGCCGTGCGAGCCCAAGTACGCCCCCGGCTGGCAGGCGCGCGTCGACGGGCTGGTGCCCAAGGTCGAGGCGACCGTCCGCGACCTTCGCAAGGTCATGACGGACGCGGGCTACGCGGACGGCGACTACAAGCTCGTCGTCATGGGCTACCCGAGCCCCATCGGCCCCGACATCGAGGACAACCCCGACTTCCCCGGCAAGCTCGCGGGCGGCTGCGTCGGCCACACCTCGGACTCCGCGTGGGGACGGAACGCGGCGGTGCCCGCGTTCGAACGGGGCATGCGGAAGGCCGCGCGCGAGACGGGCGCGATCTTCCTCGACACCTCGCGTCTTTTCCATGGGCACGAGGTGTGCATGGAGAACACATGGGCCCGGGGGCTGTACGTCGACATAACGAACCCCTTCCCGCCGAACGAGAACTCCGTGCGGCAGTCCTTCCACCCCAACGCGCGCGGCCACGCGGCCTTCGCGTCGTGCCTCACCCAGCTCTACGGCTCGGGCTGGCGCGAGGCGGGCTGCGCGGACCCGGCGAGCACGGGGTCGCCCGTGCTGCGCGAGGGCGCGTGGGACGACGCCTTCCGGCCGCTGCGCGGCGAGGCGGCGGGGACGTGCGTGGACGCGTACGGGGCGGCCTCCGCGAACGGGACGGAGATCGGCGGCTGGGACTGCTCCGGCACCGCCCGGAACCAGCAGTGGTGGTTCGACGGGCAGCGGGGATCGCTGCACAGTGGGCTGACGCATGACCGGTGTGTGGACGTGCCGGGTGGCACGTATGCCGCCGGGACGGCGGTGGTGCTGTGGGACTGCCACGGCGGGATGAACCAGCGGTTCAGCCAGTCCGGCGGGACGTTCCGGCCTGCGGCCGCGCAGGATCTGTGCCTCAGCCTGGCGGGGGCGAAGGAGCCCGTGCGGCTCGCGAAGTGTGACGGGTCGCCGTCACAGCGCTTCGCGTAACCCCACAAACGCCGGACGGGCTGCGATGCGGCCCGTCCGGCGTTCGCGGACGACGGGGTTACTTGCGGACGGGAATCGACGTGAACGTCGGCGCCGGCGCCGGGTCGACGAAGAAGTCGTTGCCCTTGTCGTCGACGACGATGAACGCCGGGAAGTCCTCCACCTCGATCTTCCAGACCGCCTCCATGCCGAGCTCCTCGTACTCGACGACCTCGACCTTCTTGATGCAGTCCTGCGCCAGCCGCGCCGCCGGGCCGCCGATCGAGCCGAGGTAGAAGCCGCCGTGCGAGCCGCACGCGTCGGTGACCTGCTTGCTGCGGTTGCCCTTGGCGAGCATGACCATGGAGCCGCCCGCCGCCTGGAACTGCTCGACGTAGGAGTCCATGCGGCCGGCGGTGGTCGGGCCGAAGGAGCCGGAGGCGTAGCCCTCGGGGGTCTTGGCGGGGCCGGCGTAGTAGACCGGGTGGTCCTTGAGGTACTGGGGCATCTCCTCGCCGGCGTCCAGCCGCTCCTTGATCTTCGCGTGGGCGATGTCACGCGCGACGACCAGCGGGCCGGTCAGCGACAGACGGGTCTTCACCGGGTACTTGGTGAGCTCGGCGAGGATCTCGTCCATCGGGCGGTTGAGGTCGATCTTGACGACGTCGCCCTCCGACTCCAGGTGCTCGTCGGTGGTCTCCGGCAGGAAGCGCGCCGGGTCGGTCTCCAGCTGCTCCAGGAAGACGCCCTCGGCGGTGATCTTCGCGACGGCCTGGCGGTCGGCGGAGCAGGAGACCGCGATGGCCACCGGGCAGGACGCGCCGTGGCGCGGGAGGCGGACGACGCGGACGTCGTGGCAGAAGTACTTGCCGCCGAACTGGGCGCCGATGCCGATCTTCTGCGTCAGCTCGAAGACCTTCTCCTCCAGCTCCTTGTCACGGAAGCCGTGGCCCAGCGGGGAGCCCTCCTCCGGCAGCTCGTCGAGGTAGTGCGCGGAGGCGTACTTCGCGGTCTTCAGCGCGTACTCGGCCGACGTGCCGCCGACGACGATCGCCAGGTGGTACGGCGGGCAGGCGGCCGTGCCGAGCGAGCGGATCTTCTCCTCCAGGAACTTCATCATGCTCGCCTCGTTGAGCACGGCCTTCGTCTCCTGGAAGAGGAAGGACTTGTTGGCCGAGCCGCCGCCCTTGGCCATGAAGAGGAACTTGTAGGCGCCGCCGTCGGTCGCGTAGAGCTCGATCTGCGCGGGCAGGTTGGAGCCGGTGTTCTTCTCGTCCCACATCGTCACCGGGGCCATCTGCGAGTAGCGCAGATTGAGCTTGGTGTAGGCGTCGAAGATGCCGCGCGAGAGGGCCTCCTCGTCGCCGCCCTCGGTGAGGACGTTCTGACCGCGCTTGCCCATGACGATCGCGGTGCCGGTGTCCTGGCACATCGGGAGGACGCCGGCGGCCGCGATGTTCGCGTTCTTCAGCAGGTCCAGGGCGACGAAGCGGTCGTTGGGGGAGGCCTCGGGGTCGTCGAGGATCTTGCGCAGCTGAGCCAGGTGGGCCGGGCGCAGGTAGTGCGAGATGTCGTGCATGGCCTCGGCGGCGAGCTTGCGCAGCGCCTCCGGCTCGACCTTCAGGAACGTACGGCCGTCGGCCTCGAAGGTCGACACGCCCTCGGCGGTGACCAGACGGTACGGCGTGTTGTCCTCGCCCAGGGGCAGGAGGTCGGTGTAGGCGAACTCGGGGCCGGCAGACATCGCGGAGATTCCTCACTCACTCTGCGGAAAACGGTGGCTGGCGTCGTCGACAGCGCAATTCTCAGGGTAGGGGGCGGACGGCGCGGTGAGTTTGTGAGGTAAGGCTCAGTTCGTCGTGAGTCGGCTCCGCCGCGCACCACTGTCGCGATCTATCGCGTCTGCCTTACCCTGCTGTCCGTGGACGAGTCTTCCCCCGAGAACAGGGTGTCGCTGAGCAAGAGCGCCGGGAGCGACCCCGGGGCCGCTCCCGGCGCTCTGCGCGCCTCCGACGCCGACCGTGACCGTATCGCCGAGATCCTCCGTGAGGCGCTGGCCGAGGGCCGGCTCACGGCCGAGGAGCACGCCGAGCGGGTCGGCGTGGCATACGAGGCGAAGACGATCGGCGAGCTGGAGCCGCTGGTGCGCGATCTGCCCGTCGGCGCGCGGCACACCGCGGCCCCCGCACCCACGCGCCCGTACGACGCCTCCGTGCGCCCCGCCGTGGGCGAGGCGGACAGCCTGGTCGCCGTCTTCGCCGGCGCCACCCGCAAGGGGTCCTGGCGCCCCCGCCCGCGCACCAACGTCTTCGCGCTGTTCGGCGGGGTGGAGATCGACCTGACCGAGGCGGTCTTCGAGCAGCGGGAGATCGTCATCAACGTCAACTGCGTCTTCAGCGGTGTCGAGATCAAGGTCCCGGAGAACGTCTCCGTGCGCGGCACCGGCACCGGGGTCTTCGGTGCCTTCGATGTGCGGACGTCGGAGTCCCCGGACGCGGACGCCCCGGTCGTCGTGGTCACCGGCATGGCGATCTTCGGCGGGGTCGAGGCGAAGACCAAGCGCGGAAAGCGTCTGAAGAACCTCCGGAAGTCCCTGGGGTGAACCTCGGGGTGACCTTGGGGTGACCTCCGGTACGGGCGCTCCGCCGAGCCCGGCGGCGTCCGTACGTCATTCCGGTCATGGCAACGGTGTGAATAAGCTCGCGCACAGCGGGTAAAGCTTGGTGCATCGTCTCTCGTACGGCTGCGGGTGCGAATGGCCGTGCGCGTCGAGGCGGGCAAAGGTGACTCAATCGGCCAAGCAAAGCCGTCGTCAGGAGTAGACCGTGCTGCTACCGCATCAGCCCTTGCAGGAAGCCGCCGTTCCGTCCCAGCGGATTTCCGCCAGGGAACAGGCCGGCCCCTGGCATTCGGAGGCGGTGTGCCGCCGGGATGAAGCCGGGCTTTTCTTCGCACCATCAAAGGAGCCGACGGCCGCCCGCCTTTCCCGTGAAGAGGCCGCCAAACGCGTATGCGCCCGTTGCCCGGTCATGGTGGAGTGCCGGGAGCACGCGCTGCTCCAGCCGGAGCCTTATGGGGTGTGGGGCGGTCTCACCGCCGCCGAGCGCCGGGTCGTGCTGGCCCGCCGCCGGCGTCGCGAGGCCGAGCTCCAGCGCGCCACGCGCGTCGCGGCGGCGGGCTAGCCCGCCCCTTTCACCACAACGGGCCGGGCCCCGCCCACTGGAGGCGGGGCCCGGCCCGTTGTGTGCGAGGGATCGTCAGCTGGGGCGCTCGAAGTCGACCGAGCTGTAGGCACGCAGCTTCGACAGCCGGTGCTCCGAGTCGATCAGACGGATCGTGCCCGACTTGGAGCGCATGACCAGCGACTGCGTCGTCGCCGTCTCGGCGCGGTAGCGGACGCCGCGCAGCAGCTCGCCGTCGGTGATGCCGGTGGCGACGAAGAACACGTTCTCGCCGCTGACCAGGTCGTCGGTGTGGAGGACGCGGTCCAGGTCGTGGCCGGCGGCGAGGGCGCGCTCGCGCTCCTCGTCGTCCTTGGGCCACAGCTTGGCCTGGATGGTGCCGCCGAGGCACTTCATCGCGCAGGCCGCGATGATGCCCTCCGGCGTGCCGCCGACACCCAGCAGCAGGTCGATGCCGGTGTTCTCGCGCGCGGCCATGATCGCGCCGGCCACGTCGCCGTCGGAGATGAACTTGATCCGGGCGCCCGCCTCACGGATCTCCTTGACCAGGCCCTCGTGCCGGGGGCGGTCCAGGACGACGACGGTGACGTCCTCGACGGCGGAGCGCTTCGCCTTGGCGATCCGGCGGATGTTCACGGCCACCGGGGCGTCGATGTCGACGAAGTCGGCGGCTTCCGGGCCGGTGACCAGCTTGTCCATGTAGAAGACCGCGGACGGGTCGAACATGGTGCCGCGCTCGGCGACGGCCATCACGGAGACGGCGTTGGCCATGCCCTTGGCGGTGAGGGTGGTGCCGTCCACGGGGTCCACGGCGACGTCGCACTCGGCGCCGGTCCCGTCGCCCACGCGCTCGCCGTTGTAGAGCATCGGGGCGTTGTCCTTCTCGCCCTCGCCGATGACTACGACACCGTTCATGGAGACGGTGCCGATCAGGGAGCGCATGGCGCGTACGGCAGCGCCGTCCGCGCCGTTCTTGTCACCGCGGCCCACCCAGCGGCCCGAGGCCATGGCGCCCGCCTCGGTGACCCGGACGAGCTCCAGCGCGAGGTTGCGGTCCGGGGCTTCCGGGCTGACCTCGAGCTGGGACGGCAGATGGTGATCGGACATCGGATGCGCACCTTTCTGTACGGCGGCGGCCGTAGGGCCCCTCCTTACCCCGATTGGGTCAGGAGGGTGAGGGTGATGATGACTTTATCTGCTGACTGACAGATTGAGCAGAGGCCCCCACGCATGAGCGGCGTCAAAACGGGCGTCTCGGGTGCGTCCGGGTGCGTCGGGGGTGGTGTTTTCGGTGGGCGTCCAGGTCGCCGTCAAGATCCATCGGGGCATGGGGGACGATGGGGGCGTGGCAGGTAGGAACGGCAAGACGCAGACGATTCGGAACATGCTGCTCTCGATGGCGGTCGTGGTTCCCGTGGCGGGATTCAGCTATCTCTTCATCCCGCACGACGAGAGCAAGGACCCCGTCCAGACGGTCGACTACCGGGTGGAGCTGATCACCGCCCGGCGTGAGGCGCCGTACGCGGTGGCCGCCCCCGAGGGGCTCGGCGCCGGCTGGCGCGCGACGTCCGTGTCGTACAGGCCGGGCGACAAGGACGGCTCGGCCTGGCACCTGGGCTTCCTCGACCCGCAGAAGCAGTACGTGGCGGTCGAGCAGAGCAATGCCCCGGCGGGCCCCTTCATCGACAACGTGAGCCAGCGCGCGGAGAAGACCCACGCCACGGAGAAGATCGGCGACAGCGTCTGGCAGCGCTACGAGGGGCCGAAGTACGACGCGCTCGTGCGCCGGGAGTCCGGGGTGACGACCGTGGTCACGGGCACCGCGGGCGCGGCGGGGCTGAAGGAGATGGCGGCGGCGCTCAAGGCTCCCGCCAAGAGTTAGCCGAATGTGGCAAACGCGACAGCCGTGGCCCTCGGGCCACGGCTGTCGCGTTGAGCGGGTCTGTCTGTCGACCGTCAGACCGTCGTGACGGCCTGCTCGAAGGACAGGCGCGGCGAGCGCGGGTAGGAGGCGCCCTCGCCCGGCTTGCCGATGTTGACGACCATCAGCGGGGTGTGGTCGCCGTCCAGGAACTCCTTCTGGACGGCGGCGAAGTCGAGGCCGGTCATCGGGCCGGCGGCCAGGCCGGCGGCGCGGATGCCGAGGATGAAGTACGCGGCCTGGAGGGCGGCGTTCATCGCGGCGGACTGCTCACGGACCGGGCGCTCGCTGAAGAACACGTCCTTGGCCTGCGGGAAGGCCGGGAACAGCGTGGGCAGCTCCTCGTGGAACTCGTTGTCCGCGGCGAGGATCGCGACCAGCGGGGCGGCGGCCGTCTTGGGCTGGTTGCCCTCGGCCATCAGCGGCACGAGGCGGGCGCGGGCCTCCTCCGAGCGGACCAGCACGATGCGCAGCGGCGACTGGTTGAACGCGGTGGGGGCGAGCTTGATCAGGTCGTAGACGGCCTGGATCTGCTCGTCCGTGACGGGCTCGTCGGTGAAGGTGTTGGCCGTGTGGGCCTCGCGGAAGAGCAGGTCCTGGGCGGCGGCGTCGAGAGCGAGAGTCATGGGGGTGCACCTTCTCGGGGTAGTGCGGGCTGGCAAAGTTGAATCTACAACTAGATGGGTGAAGGTTCAACTAAATCGAGGGCCAGTGAGAGCGGGCTCACAGATCCGAGAAGGTCGTGGGGGCGCCGGTCAGCCCTCGGCCGGGGGCTTCGTGGCCGTCTCTTCCTCTGCCAGGGCTGCGTCCAGGCGCGCCCTGGCGCCCTCCAGCCAGCGGCGGCAGAGCTTCGCCAGCGCCTCGCCCCGCTCCCACAGGGCCAGCGACTCCTCCAGCGTCGTGCCGCCCGCCTCCAGCCGGCGCACCACGTCGATCAGCTCGTCCCGCGCCTGCTCATAGCCCAGCGCGTCCGTCGCGCCCGCGCCCGTTGCGTCCGTTGTCGTCGCCATGGCCCACAGCCTAGGCGGGCGGTGTGACAGCGGGTGCCGGTGCCACGGGCCGTACCGCGAACTCGCCCTCCGCCACCCGCGCCCGCAGCTCCTCCTCCGGGCCGACCTCCTCCGCCGCGCGCACGACCCGGCCGTCCTCGTGCTGGAGCACCGCGTAGCCGCGGCGCAGCGTCGCCGCCGGGGACAGGGCCACCACGCGCGCGTGGGTGTGCGTCAGCTCCGACGCCGCGCGGTCCAGCAGATGGCCCAGCGTGCGGCGGCCGCGCGCGGCGAGCGCGTCGATCTGCTCCGCGCGCTCGTCCACCATGCGGTGCGGTTGCTCCATGCAGGGGCGCGCCCGCGCGGCCGCCAGGCCCCGCTCCTCACGGTCCAGCAGCGACTCGACGCAGCGCAGCGCGCGGTCGCGCAGGTGCCGGACGCGGGTGAGCTCCTCGCCCACGTCCGGGACGACCCGCTTCGCCGCGTCCGTGGGCGTGGACGCGCGCAGGTCGGCCACCAGGTCGAGGAGCGGGGTGTCCGGCTCGTGGCCGATCGCCGACACGACGGGGGTGCGGCACGCGGCCACGGTGCGAACGAGCTGTTCGTCCGAGAAGGGGAGGAGGTCCTCGACGCTGCCGCCGCCGCGCGCCACGACGATCACGTCCACGTCCGGGTGGGCGTCCAGCTCCTGGACGGCCTCGATGACGCCCGGCACGGCGTGCACGCCCTGGACGGGGACGTTGCGCACCTCGAAGCGGACGGCAGGCCAGCGGTGGCGGGCGTTCTCCAGCACGTCGCGCTCGGCGGCGGAGGCGCGGCCGCAGACGAGGCCGATGAGCTGGGGGAGGAACGGCAGCGCCCGCTTGCGGTCGGCGGCGAACAGGCCCTCGGCGGCGAGGGACTTCTTCAGCTGTTCGAGGCGGGCCAGCAGTTCGCCCACGCCCACCGGGCGGATCTCGGCGGCGCGGAGCGAGAGCTGGCCGCGGGGGGCGTACCACTCGGGCTTGGCGTGCACGACGACGCGGGCGCCCTCGGAGACGACGTCGGCGACGCGGTCGAAGACGGCGCGGTAGCAGGTGACGGAGAGGGAGACATCGTGGGAGGGGTCGCGGAGGGTCAGGAACACGACGCCGGCGCCGGGGCGGCGGGAGAGCTGGGTGATCTGTCCTTCGACCCAGACGGCGCCGAGCCGGTCGATCCACCCGCCGATGAGGCGGGACACCTCCCCGACGGGGATGGGTGCGTCGGGAGACGTTTGGGCGGCCATGCGGTTGAGGGTAGCGGTGGGGGGTGACACGGGGCGTCCCGCCCGGTTCCGGTTGCCCGCGCCTTCGGCGCGGGGATTTCGCCCACCCGCCCGCCCGATCACCCGGAACGTGAGGGGGCGGGGTGGGGT
>NZ_JAVRFI010000019.1:0-138939 GCF_031845785.1 Streptomyces hesseae | reverse complement strand
AGCTAAGCCTTTCAGCGCCGATGGTACTGCAGGGGGGACCCTGTGGGAGAGTAGGACGCCGCCGAACTCCTTTTGGAGAAAGCCCTGGCAGGGGATACCTGCCGGGGCTTTCTTGCGTTTACGGACAAGTGCTAAGCCAGCCGGCAAAGGTCGGCCCTTCTCACCAGCCCCGACAACGGCAGGCCCCGCGCCCACCGTTCCGCCTCCTCCACCACCCACTTCCCCAGCCTGCGGACCTCGCTCCCCTGTGCCCCCGCGATATGCGGAGTGACCAGCACATTCGGCAGGGAGAACAGTGGATGCCCCGCCGGCAGCGGCTCCGGCTCCGTCACGTCCAGGAACGCGTTGAGTCGCCCCGACGCGCATTCCCGCACCAACGCCTCCGTATCGATCAGTGAGCCGCGTGCGGTGTTGACGACCGTGCCGCCGTCCGGAATGAGAGCCAGCCTGCGGGCGTGGAGCATGTGCCGGGTTTCCGGCACTTCAGGAGCGTGAAGTGTGATGACGCTGCTGCTGGCGCACAGTTCGTCGAGACCCACGGCCTCGACACCCAGCCGCGCGGCCTCGGCGGCGGATGCATACGGGTCGTACAGGAGAACCCGGCATCCCGTATCCGCCATGGCCAGCCGCTTCAGGACCAGTCGCCCGATGCGTGACGCCCCGACGACACCGACCGTACGGCCGTCGGAGCCCTCCCGTTCCGCGAACCCGGGCCAGGCGGCGCTCGCGGCATACGCGGACGCTGCGATCACCGCCTTCTTGGCCGCGAAGGTGATCGCGGCGAGGGCGTAGTCGGCGACCGGGCCGGCATTGGCGTCGGCGGCGGAGGAGACCACGATGCCCCGCTCCCACACCGCGTCCGTGACCAGCCATTTGACGGACCCGGCAGCATGCAGGACCACCCGCACACGTGGTGCCCGGGCGGCGAGAAAGCTCTCCGTGAGCGGGGGGCTTCCCCAGCCCGTGATGAGAATGTCAGCCTGCTCTGCTGAGCCACTCACCACCTCCCCGCACTCCGCCAGCCGCGCCCGTAGATCCGCGGGCAGGATCGCACCCGCTTCACTGCGACCCATGGTGATCGCGATCCTCGGTTTGGTCTTCCTCACGAGGCCGTACCCGCGGGCGGCTTCAGCTCGGCCGCCCCCTGCGCGATCTGGGCGAGCAGCCGTCGGCGTTCCGCCCGGTCGATCAAGTGGCCGCGCGTCACCACCGAGTCGATGCGTTGCGTATTGCGGATGTCGTCCAACGGGTCGGCGTCGAGGACGACGAGGTCGGCGGCCTTGCCGGGCTCGATCGTGCCGAGGAGGGCCTCCAGGCCGAGGGCGTGGGCCGGCGTGGTGGTGGCGGCCCGTAGGGCGTGAGCGGCCCCGAGGCCGGCCAGGGTGAGGTGTTCCAGCTCCTGGTGGAGGGCGAAGCCGGGGACGAGATAGGGGGCCCCGGAGTCCGTACCGGCGAGGAGGGGGACGCCGTGGCGGTGGAGTTCGCCGACGATCCGCGTGTGATGGGCGTTTAGATCGCGGACGTTCGCATACTCCTGCTCCGTTCGGCCGCCCATCAGTTCCTCCAGCTGGCTCGGCCACGCGCCGGTCAGCCATCCGGGCAGATGGACCCATTCGGGGGCCCGGTTCGGGAGGGTGTCCTGGCGCTCCATGACGTGGTGGATGCCGAGCGTCGGCGTGACGTAGGTGCCGTTCGCGGCGAGGCGGTCGAAGACACGGCCGGCCCGTTCTGGGTCGTAGGAGCGAGCCGCGAGCGACTCCAGCTGATGAACCCGGCGGAACCAGCAGCGGCAGCGGCTGATCGAGCCGGTGTCTGTCGGGTCGACCTTCAGACCGTCCTCCAGCTCGCGGCGGAGCGTCGGCTGGTACTGCTCCGAACTCGTCGCTGTGAGAAGGGGATGGAGATGTTCGATGGTGCGTTGGCCGGCGTCGGACGCCTCTGTCACGGGCACGGCGTCGGGGCAGTGACCGGCGTACGGGATGCCCTGCCGTCGGGCTTCGTCCGCGAGGGCGAGATAGACCTCGCGCGTCAGGCGGGAGTAGACCTTGATGAAGTCCGCGTCCTCCTGCTTGATCCGGCGGACGGCCTCCCGTACCTCGGCCTCCGTGCCCGCCTCGACGACCGGGACCGGTGAGGCGTCGTCGGTCCAGAGGCTGGGCCGCCCGTCGACGAGGGTGCTGGCGATCACCCAGCGGGGGCCCGGGAATTCACCCTGATCGACCCGGTCGCGGCCGGCGCGGACGGCCGGTGTGCCCCACATCTCCCGGACGGTCGTCACGCCGGTGAGGACGTAGAGCTGGGCGACGAGCTCCGCCGGTCCGTGGCTGTGCGTGTGCATGTCGACGAGACCCGGGATGACGTACTTCCCGGAGAGGTCCATGACGCGGGCCCCGCGCGGGACGGGGACCTCGGCCGTACGGCCGACCGTCACGATGCTGCCGTCGCGGACGACGACGGTCATGTCGTGCTCGGGGCCGCGTGTTCCCGGGGCGGCGATGAGCGTGGTGTGGGTGAGGAGGAGGGTGTCGTGCATGGCGGTACCCCCTGTCGCCGTGGCTTCGTCGGCTTCCGTGCTTGTCCGGGCGGACGTGCCTGTCCGGTCGGACTTCCGTGCTACCCGGTCGGAAGGGTGCGGCGGGGCCAGCGGGCCCGGCCCTGTTCCTCGGAGCGCATCAGCGCGAACGTGGGGAGGCCCTGCGCCTCGCCGTGCTCCAGAAGGTCGGGCAGGGCGGGCAGCGGGGCCACGGCCGCCACATCGTCGAGGACGAGGGTGAGTGGTGGGTCGAGCCGGCCGGAGGATGACCGTGCGGCCATGCGGCGGCCGTGCTCGACCACGCTTGAGGCGAGTGCGGTGAGCAAGGGCATCGCACCCGGGCGGGTGCGGGGATCCTCAATCGCCTCACCCACCACGTACAGCGTTCCCCCTTCGGCGACGAATGATTCCGGCATCGGCGAATTGGCTCGATTGGGGTTACAGGCGTCCCGGATGTGGACGGACGTCAGGGCGCCGAGAGCCCGTGCGGCCAGCTCCTGGGCCATGTCGCGCCGTTCGGGGTGCCCGGTGAGGGCGGATTCCAGTTCGCCCGCGGTGCCGCCGGTGGCCTTGGGGCTGGTCCGGAGGATACGGACCGGTTCATGGGCCGACGTGCCCTGGGCCCAGCGGTGCACCTGACGGAAGGGCCGGCCGTCCACGGCCGCGGCGTGGAGCCAGCAGCGCAGCAGGGTCTCGGCGGTGTCGGCGGTGGCCGAGTCGAGGGTGCTGAGGGGCCGTACAGGCGCGAGGAGCGCGGCCGCGCGGGCTGCGGCGGTGTCCCGTGACTCGCAGCCGGTGGTGGGGCTCCAGCGGAGCCGGTCGGGAGTGTCGAGGAGATGGCTCGGGTCGAAGACATGGACCGGCCCGAGCTTGGCGCGCGCGGTCTTGGTCTCGGCCCAGAGACCGGGATCGCTGGTGACGACCAGCGCCGGGCCGGCGGCCTCGAGGACCGCGCGGGAGGCGGGGGCACGACGATCGGTGGTGTAGAGGAGACGCCGGGGAGTTGAGGGCGGGGCGGGGGCCGGGACGATGGAGGAGGCGGCCGGGGGAGTCGTGGCTGGTGTGGCCGTCGTGGCGGCTGCTGCCACCGGCGTCGTAGGTGCCGTGGCCGCCGCCGAGGCCATACCGGCGGCTGTCCGCGGTTCGGGGACGGCGGCGGCCGTCGACTCCACCGCCGGTGCGGGATTCACTGCCGGTGCGGCCTTCGCCATCGGCGGGGCCCCCGACGCAGGCGCGGCCTCGGACGCCGACGTGGCCGCCGCCGATGCCGGCTCCACCGCCACCGCCGGCGCGGGCACGGCCGCCTCCGCCGCCCGGCGTGCCCGTACGCCCCGCCAGCGGGCCAGCGTGCCGATCGCGAACGTCATCAGCACCACGGCCACCAGCAGCTCGCTGATGAGGATGCCCCAGAACAGCCCGTACCCCGAAAGAGCCTCCTTCGGGGTGCTCGGCCACGCGGAGGGGAGGTCGCGGGGCTGGGTCATCAGATGACGCAGGGCCTGGGGGGTGCGGGTCAGGGTGACCCCCTCCGGCCAGCTGCCGTGTTCGGCGAGGGCGGCCAGGCCGGTGGCCGTCCAGACGAGCAGGGTCAGGCCCAGCAGAAAGGCTATGACGCTGACCAGCAGGCCATCCGGAATGCCCCGCTCCACACCCGGGTCCCGGTGCCGCGCCGGGTCCCCGCCCCCCGAGGACCTCATCTCATGCCACCGTCGATTCCGAGGATCCATAGGTCGCGGCGGTGCCGTACGGCTCGTCGGCGAACGGCGATTCCCTTGCCGCGGCGGCTCGTTCCGCCGCTGCCGCCTCCGCCGCGAGCTCGTGGGTACGGTCGCCGTCCTCGGTCATGGCCCGGTCGGTGTAGACGAGGGGGCGCTCGGCGTCCGTGATGAGGTGTTTGACGACCTGGACGTTGCCGTTGACGTCCCAGACCGCGATGCCGGGGGTGAGGGTCGGGATGATCTCGACCGCCCAGCGGGGCAGCCCCAGGACCCGGCCCGTGGCCCGGGCCTCGTCGGCCTTCTGGGCGTAGATGGTCCGGGTGGAGGCCATCTTCAGGATCGCGGCCGCTTCCTTCGCCGCCGCGCCGTCGACGACGTCGGAGAGGTGGTGGACCACCGCGACGAACGACAGGCCGAGTCGCCGTCCGAACTTCAGCAGGCGCTGGAAGAGCTGGGCGACGAACGGCGAGTTGATGATGTGCCAGGCTTCCTCGACCAAGAAGATTCGCTTCTTCCGGTCCGGCCTGATCCAGGTGTGCTCCAGCCAGACGCCGACGATCGCCATGAGGATCGGCATGGCGATGGAGTTGCGGTCGATGTGGGAGAGGTCGAAGACGATCAGGGGCGCGTCGAGATCGATACCGGCGGTCGTGGGGCCGTCGAACATGCCGCGCAGGTCGCCGTCGACGAGCCGGTCCAGCACCAGGGCGACGTCCAGGCCCCAGGCCCTTACGTCGTCTATGTCGACGTTCATCGACTCCGCGGACTCGGCCTCGGGGTGGCGCAGTTGCTCGACGATGTCGGTGAGGACGGGCTGCCGGTCGAGGTTCGTCTCGTTGCCCTCGGCGGAGCCGAATTCATTGAGCACGGTCGCGTGGGCGACCTTGAGGGCGAAGCCGGCGCGTTCGTCGAGTCCTCGGCCGGTGGCGACCTCGATGATGGTGCGGAGGAGGGCGAGCTGGCCGGTCGTGGTGATGGCCGGGTCGAGGGGGTTGAGCCGGATGCCGCCGTTGAGGGCGGCCGTGGGGTCCAGCCGGATGGGGGTTATCCCCAGCTGTTGCGCGATCAGGTTCCACTCGCCGACGCCGTCCTCGCCCTGGGCGTCGAGGACGACGACCTGGCGGTCGCGGAAGCGAAGTTGCCGTAGGACGTAGGTCTTCTCCAGCGCGGACTTGCCGTTGCCGGACTCGCCGAGGACGAGCCAGTGGGGGGCGGGCAGTTGCTGACCGTAGAGCTGGAAGGGGTCGTAGATGTAGCCCTTGCCGGAGTACACCTCACGCCCGATGACCACGCCGGAGTCGCCGAGGCCGGGAGCCGCGGTGGGGAGGTAGACGGCCTGCGCCTGCCCGGTGGAGGTACGTACGGGCAGCCGGGTGGTTTCGACCTTTCCGAACAGGAAACTGGTGAAGGCGTCGGTGACGGCGGCGAGCGGGTCGAGCACGGCATTGCCCCTATCGTCGGATGCCGGTCGCGAACGGCAGCGTGTTGACGAACGCCCGGTGGTGCTCACGGTCGCACCACTCGAGCTTGAGGTAGCTCTTGCCGGCCGAGGCTCTTATGGTCCGCTTGTCGCGCGCCAGGGCCTCCGGGGAGCGGGATGACACGGTGATGTAGCCGACGAGGTTGACGCCGGCCGCGCCGCTGGCGAGGTCCTCGCCGCGCTGGTCGACGCGGGAGTGATGGGCTACGTCGCGCGGGTCGACGACACGGTTCATCTTGGCGGCGCGGGAGGCGTCCGCGTCGTCGTTGGTCTTCTCGGTCAGCATCCGTTCGATGGCGACGTCGGTCGGCTCCAGGTCCATACAGACCGCGACTGTACGAATCACATCGGGCGTGTGGACGAGGAGGGGAGCGAGGAAATTGACCCCCACGGGTGTCATCGGCCATTCCTTGACCCACGCGGTGGAGTGACACCAGGGTGCCCGGGTGGACGACTCGCGCGTCTTCGCCTGGAGGAACGTGGGTTCCATGGCGTCCAGCTCGGCCGGCCAGGCGTTCCGCTTCGTCATCGCCTGGATGTGGTCGATGGGGTGGTCCGGGTCGTACATCGAGTGCACGAGCGAGGCGAGGCGCGCCTGGCCCAGCGGCTGGCGGACGCGGATGTCCGCCTCGGCGAGGCGGGCGCAGATGTCCGTGAGCTCGCGCGCCATGACGACGGCCAGGCCCCCGTCCTTGTCCAGCCGCCGCTTGCCGCCCTCGTGCCGGGAGGCGCGGGCGATGGCCTGGGCCTCGGCGGCCAGTTCACGGCCGTAGTGCATACAGGCGACGAGGTAGGCGCGGTGCTGCTCCGAGGAGGTGGAGACCATGGACTGGAGCTGGTCGTAGGAGTCCTTGAGCCACTCCGGTGCCCGTTCGTCACCGCGCCGCTCGACGTCCTTGGCGTGGGCGTCCGGGTCGGCGGGGAGCGTACGGGCGAGCATCTGGATGCGGGTGACGTAGCCGTCGCCGTTGGCGACGTGCTTCAGGAGCGTGCCGAACCGTTCGACCAGCGCCTCCTGGTCCTCCGAGTCGCGCAGGCCGACGCCGGGGCCCTCGATCTCGATCGCGGCGGTGACGGTCCGGCGGTCGGCGTGCAGCAGCACGGCGATCTCGTCCGGCCCGAAGGGCGCGGACAGCCAGTTGATCCGCCCGATCCCGGGCGGCGGGCCGACCTCGATCTCCCGCCCGTCCATCCGGGTGCCCGCCTCGATCGCCGCCGAACGGTACGTCGCGCCGCGACGCAGCGACCGTTTGTAGGAGCGGTTGATTTCAAACCACTTGTAGAACGTGCGGTTCTTGTACGGGACGTAGACGGCGGCCAGCGACAGTGCTGGCAAGCCGGTGAGGGTGATGATCCGCAGGGGGAGGATCGGCACCAGCAGCCCGCACATCATGCCCAGGAACGCGCCCGCGATGATCAGCGCGATCTCGCCGGTCTCGCGGTTCTTGCCGACGACCGCGTTGGGACGGGCGCGGCCGATCAGATACGTACGGCGGGGCGCGATCGGCTGGGACTGGGCCTGGATCGTCAACTCCGCTCACCTCCGGATGTATTGCGCTTGCTGTTGTTCTGCGCGTTGTTCTGCGCGCGGGGTGCGGGCACGGCGGCCGTGCCCGGCGCCGAGGCTGCGGAGGGAGCGCTTCCGTTGCCGCCGGACGGGGCGGCCGCCGGGCGGGCGCTATGGGCGGTGACACCGCCGGAGACGGCGCCCGAGGGGCGGGGCTGCGAGCCGCCGCCCGCGCCGTCGCCGCGGGCGCTGTGGGTGGTGATGCCCTGCTTGACCAGGGCGGCGGGCGAGGAGATCACGGCGGCGGCCTGGCGGGAGGCCACGTCCTTGCTGGCGTTGCGGCTGCTGACGATCTCGTCGCCGAAGCCCGGCACGAAGCGGTAGATCATCGCACTGGCGAAGATGGCGAGGAGGATGATCGCGAGGCCGGAGACCACGGCTGAGAAGGAGTTCGGCCCCTTCCCGGCGGACAGGGCCCCGGCGAGGCCGAGCACGATCATGATGATCGGCTTGACCAGGATCACCGCGATCATGATGCCCGCCCAACGGCGTACGTGCCCCCACATGTTCTTGTCGACCAGCCCCGCGTACACGGCGGTGCCGAGCAGCGCGCCCACGTAGAGCAGGGCGGCCCTGATCACCAGCTCCAGCCAGAGCACACCGGCGGCCAGCACGGACACGAGCGACACGACGATCAGCATGATCGGCCCGCCGCCGATGCCGTTGCCCTTTTGCAGGGCCTCGGCGAAGCCGCCGAAGAACTGGTCGTTGTTCGTCGACGAGCCGGTGGCGATGACCTCGGTGACGGCGTCGGTGGCGTTCACGACGGTGTAGAGGATCAGCGGTGTAAAGGCGGACGCCAGCACCGTCAGCCACAGGAACCCCACGGCCTCGGTGATCGCCTCACTGAACGGCACCCCGCGCACCGCCCGCTTGGCCACGGCCAGCAGCCACAGGACGAGGGTGAGGATGGTGGAGGCGGCGAAGACGACGGCGTACTGGCGGAGGAAGGGGGTGTTGGTGAAGTCGACGTTGCCGGTGGAGTGGACGGCGGTGGACAGCTTGTGGATGATCCACGACGCGGCGTCGGCACAGCCCTTGGCGAGGGAGGCGAGGGGGTCGGTGACGTTCTGGGGGTCGTTGGGGGAGGTGGAGGTGCCGGGGTTTTTGCCGCCCTTGCAGTAGTCCTTGGCGGGGCCGACGATCAGGTCGCAGTTGTCCTTGGCGGAAGGGGTCGGCGTCGGTGTGGCCGAACCGGCCGGCGTGGGCACGGCTGAGCCACCCGGTGTCCCCGATGCCCCTGGCGTCGGGGCGGGGGGCGTGGGGGCGGCGATTGCGCGCGCTGACAGGAGGACCAGGCTCGCTTGGATGCTTGCCAGCGTCCCGGCGACCGTGAGAGTGCGACGGCGGGGCCTACCGGGCATAAGTGAACCCTCCGTACTGCTCGACCGCCTTGGCGATCTCATCGGCATTGGACGCCATCCGATCGCTGTTGACCGGCGCGGGGCCATCCTTCTGGGAGAAGCTCTCGGCCTTCCAGTCGCCATCCGCCCAGCGCAGCTTGATGGTCATGGTGAACCAGTCATTGGCCACTGGGTTGGTCGAACTGGTCCCGGCCGTTCCGAAAGCGCCGGTGCACCAGACCTCGACTGAAGCCGACGCGTCGCTGTACTCGGTCGCCTTCGTGCCGACGGGCACGGTGCGCGACACGTACGTCATGCCCTTGGACGCTTCGCCCTTCTCGTTGAGACCCAGTTTGGCCAGGAAGTCCTTCGAGTAGGCGTTGTCGAGCTTGCTTTGCAGCTCTGGCACCTTGTCGGCGACGAAGATCTGCGGCACGATCGCGTGCCGCCTATCAGGCTTGAGGATGTCGGCCGAAACCAACGCCACCGCGAAGTTCGCCGCCGCGGACTGCGCCCCCTGCTCCGAATGGGCGAACCCGGAGGCGATTCCTCCGGTTTTGCCGTCGACCGGCTTCACGCCGGTGGGGGCGGTCGGCCCGCTCCCGCCGGGGCGGCGCGCGTCGCCGCTGGAGGAGGAGTCGCTGGAGTCACCGCCCCGGTTGGCGAATGCGATCGCCGCGATGAGCAGCACCACGACCCCGACGACCATCTTCAGGTTCCGGCTGGATGGTCGGCCCCCGCGGCCGGAACGCCCGCTTCCGCGGCGGGTCGGCGCGTAGGGGTCGACCTCGCCCTCCGGAAGCCGCGTGCGCGTCATGTGGCGGTCGTCGCCGTAGCCGTCCTGGCCGCCACCGTAGCCGTCGTCGCCGAGACTCATCGCTCGCCTGCTCCCTCATACGTCGTCGCCGGCTTGCCGCCCGTATATGACGGTAGCGGTGTGAACGGAATCCCGGGGGAGGGCGTGGGGGAGTGAGGGGGCATCAGTTGGCAGCCTCGGTGGAGGTGGGCTGGGGGACGGGAGGGTCTGCGCTGGGACGATGCGCGGCGGTGCACGGGGGATCAGGTGGGGGTGGAAGGGGCGCGTGGAGGGGCTCAGACCGCCATGCCGTAGACAATGGTGAACAGTGTGCCGAGCGAGCCGATGATGAAGACGCCGGTCAGGCCGGCGACGATCAGACCCTTGCCCTGCTCGGCGCTGAAGGTGTCACGCAGGGCCGTCGCGCCGATCCGCTGCTTCGCCGCGCCCCAGATCGCGATCGCGAGGCAGAGCAGGATCGCCACGGCCATGATGACCTCGATCATCACCCGAGCCTCTCGGCCCAGCTGACCGAACGGGCCCCAGTTAGGGGCGATTCCGCCAATAATGGTGTTGATGTCGCCTTTGCCGGCCGCCAAGAACATCTCTAACTCACCGCCCCATACGGGTAGTTGTGTCCACCCCGCCGCACGGCAAAGGCCCGGACCTATCTTCGCTGACATACCGCCGTACGCATGTCGATTTGGCGGCATTTTTTGTCGGAACCCGTATGACCGGCGGTTGCATGGCCCTGACCTGCGGCGAGGCCCGTTGTCGGTGGGGGGTCCTATGGTGACTCTGTGTATCACGCGCATGGACGGCGGGCAATGTCCGGCCGTGTGAGGGGCATCGCAGGGGGGCCGGGGGATGTTCGAACGGCAGTGTGTTCGGTGGGTACTCTTCCTGATCTGCGCATGGTTCAAGATCAAGGGTGGTACGGGTGCTGGTTGCCGGTCGGTACCGGTTGGGGGATCCGCTCGGCCGTGGCGGGATGGGCGAAGTCTGGCAGGGACAGGACGAGGTGCTGGGCCGTCAGGTCGCGGTCAAGCTCCTCCTTGGCGACGACGGCGACGAATCGGCCGCCATGCGCTTCCGGATGGAAGCCCAGACGGCCGCCCGCCTGAACCACCCTCAGGTCGTCGCCGTATACGACTTCGGCGAGTGGGAGGGCCGCTTCTACCTGGTCATGGAGCTGGTCCAGGGGTCGAGCCTGTCGGTGGAGCTCGCCGAGCGGCGCGCCCTCGCGCCGGCCCGCGCGGCCGACCTGGTGGCCCAGACCGCCTCGGGCCTGGCGGCCGCGCACCGGCAGGGAGTGGTCCACCGGGATGTGAAGCCCGGCAATCTCATGGTCGACGCCGCGACCGGCACGCTGAAGATCGGCGACTTCGGCATCGCCCGTTTCGTCGATGAAACCTCGGCCGGACTGACCCGGGCGGGCCAGATCGTCGGTACCAGCACCTATCTCGCCCCCGAGCGCGCCCTGGGTCGGACCGCGGGCCCGGAATCGGACGTGTACGCGCTGGGCTGCGTGCTGTACCAGATGCTGGTCGGCCGGCCGCCGTTCTGGGACGAGAACCCGACGGCGCTGCTGTACCTGCACGTGGACAGCCCGCCCGAGCCGCCGCGCCACTACCGCCCCGACGTCCCGCCCGCCTTCGAGGCCTACCTGCTGAGGATGCTGGCGAAGCAGCCGGAGGAACGGCCGTCGGCGCAGGAGGTCGCGGACTTCTTCTCGGGCACCGCGTGGCGGGGCACGCCCCAGCCGTTGTCGCCCATGACCTCGCCGACCTCGCCGTTCGCGCCGGGGGTGCCGCAGGCTGCCGCCGCTCAGTCGGCCGCCGGACCGGCGGCGATGGCGGGGGCACCGGTCGCGCCTCCGTCCATACCCGCAGTGGCGCCGTCGCCTCAGAGCGGCATCGGCCCCCGGACGGGATCGCCGGCCGCACCCCTGCATCCACACGCGGCTCCCGTGCCCCCCGTGGCCATGGGAGCCCCGCCGATGCCGTCCGCCCCGCCTGTGCCCCCCATAGCGGCCGCGATGCCGCCTCCGGCGTCGGCTCCGGCGGCGCCCCTGGCCCCCGGCTCGCCCGTACCGTCGTTGCCTCCCTCCCTTCAGCGGGAGACGACGACCACGTACGCGCTGCCGTCCGCGCGGACCAGGGCCGCCGCGGCGGTGGGGGCTGCCGGGCGGCGACGGCCGAAGGTGCTGCTCGCGGCCGTCGCCGGAGTGATGGTCTTCGTCGTGGCCGTGCTGATCGGTGCCGCGCTGTTCTGACCCTGGCTCCGACCCTGGTCCCGTCCTGCGCCAGGAGGTGGAACCTAGTCGTCGATGCCCTCGACGAAGTGGTCGAACTCTCCCGCCTTGACGCCCAGACAGAAGGCTTCCCACTTGGTCTCGGTGGTCACGACGACCGTCTCGGGGTTGATGTTCTCCCGGATGTAGACGTTCCCGTCGCCGCCGAAGGCCACCTCCAGGTACTCGGTCATCGTCTCGTCATCAGTGGCCGGGATCCAGTTGAGCTCGGGCACGGCAACGCCCCTTCACGCGATGGGATGTTCGGATGAACGTCGGCGACCACGATAGAGGAGCCCGCTGACTCCCGAAGTCTGCTCAGCGCCTCCTGAATGGTGTGAATCATCAGCCGGGGGCGGCGGAAGACATCGTCGCCGCTGAATCTGAGCACCTGGCGAATGCCCTCGCAGCCGGAGAGTTCATTGAAGCGGAGGATGTCGTTCTGGTGTGCGGCCCGACTGCCATGCCAGGTGTATCCCTCGATCTCCACGCCCAGTCCTTCGGCCCTGAAGAGGAAGTCGAGCCGGAACAGTCGGCCGTTCGGTGTCGTCACCTCGACTTGCGATTCCGGATACAGCCCGACGCCCTGCATCCACAGCCGCGCCATGCTCTCCGCCGGGGACCCGGAGGCCGGATCCGTCAGCGCGAGCGCCGCCCGCGCCGACCGTACGTTCCGCCGACGGTGGCCGTCGCGTCCGTCAGGGCCGAGCGCCTCGTGGATCTGCTCCCGGCCGGCCAGCCCCTTCGCGAGCACGAAGTCGGCGGCGATCACGCCCTCGTGCGCGGGCAGGGCCGTCAGCAGGTCGCAGCTGGTCCGGAGGACCGTGGTGACCCGCACACCGGCGACCACCATGATCTCGTGTGCTGCCAGGCGTATGGCGTGCACGACGACTCCGGGCATCCGGGACTGCCCCCGCCGACGCGGGTCCGTCAGTTCGACGACGTCGTCGCCGACGACGCAGGCGACGCCACGACGCCGGACGGCCCGGCCGTGCGGGAGTGCGGGAATGCCGTACAGAGCCGCCGCCGACCCATGGCTGCCCACCCACTCCGGATGTCTCAACTGCACCGCGAGCAGGCGCAGCCGCGTATCGATCCGCAAGCCCGGCTGCCCCCATGTCCCGCAGTACAGCCGCGACCAGCCGGCCCGTCGTAGCGCCCCCGCCGCTCCGCTGGGCCGCAGCCCGCACTCGACGGCCTGCGTCGTGAGCAGGACGCCGCCTTGCGTGGCGGCGACCTCGTGAAGATTTCGCTGATCCCCCCGTTTCATGACTCCAGGAGACCGCACGGGGAGGAATCCCGCGAGGCCTGTGGATAACCCTGGGGCCGGGGTCAGGGGCCGCTCCGTACTACCCGCGATTCTCTCGATTTCCCTTGGAGGAGAGTCGAGATCGGCGCTGCCTGCCGCACGGGCCCCGCTGCCGGTTCATCGGCGGCGGGGCCCCTCGCATGACTTACGACGGCGCTAGCGCGTTCAGCGCCTCGTCACCACCGGTCGATGCCCATCGTCTTCGCCGCGCTGTGGATCGCGTTGTAGTGCGGGATCGACATGTCGGACTTCTTGTCCTTCGCCGGCAGATGCTTGTCGGTCTGCCGGAACTCGTCACGTGATCCGGCCAGCAGGCTCGTTCCGTAGCTGACCGGCACGTCGGGCTTCCCATGAATGGGGTGCGACTTGGCGGCCGTCTGGCTGCCCGCGTTGGCGAGGATGCTCCGCGCCTGGTTGTACGCGGCCGTCTTGATCGTCTTCGGATTCGCCACCACCGCGTGCGTGCCGGACTCCGCACGGGCGTGGTCGGTGCTGATCGCGGCGGAAGCGGGAGCGACGACGGTGGCGATAGCGCCGACCGCGACCGCCGCGGCGAGACCGGTCCGGGCGATGAGGTTCATGAGAAGGCACCTCTCTGTACTCGACGGAAGGGTTCCGGTTCTTGCGAGGAAGAGCCTTCCCGTGAGGGATTGGTGCCTGATGAACAAAGGATGGACGCCCTGGTCAGAAGGGTCCGGGAAAACGGCAGCTCGGCCGGCCTCAGCCCCAGGTCGTACCGGCCGGCTCCTCGATCGTGGTGTTGATGCGGTTGAAGAAGTTGGTCGTGGCGACCATGAGGAGGATGGCGGAGAGCTGCTTCTCGTCGAAGTGATCCGCCGCCTCATCCCAGATCTCGTCCGGCACGGCCTTGCCCGAACGGTCGGCGATCCGTGTGGCGGCCTCCGCCAGCGCCAGCGCGGCGCGCTCGGCGTCGCTGAAGAACGGCGCCTCGCGCCAGGCGGCGACGTGGTGCAGCCGCTCGTCGGTCTCGCCGGCCTTCTTGGCACTGGCGATACCGCCGTACACACAGGCGCTGCACCCGTTGATTTGGCTGGCCCGCAGGTGCACCAGCTCCAGGATCTGCTGCGGGACGCCGCCTTGGCGGACGGCCGACATGAGGCTCTGGATGCCCTTCATCGCGTCGGGCAGGACTATCGCCGGGTTCTTCATACGAGCGCTCATGGTGTTCCCCTTCGTAAGCCTGGGTGGCCGGTGCGGCTGTCTATCGCACCGGCCGGTTGAAGTCCGTCACTGCACTGACGGATGGCGAGGGGGGAGTGTGACCAGTGAGCGAAAAATTTTCTGATTGATACTGAACGGTCGGATGCCGTCGGCGTGGGTGGAGCAACCCGATCGCACCTGTGATCCGGGGCGCCGGCGCGGCATGCGTGGCAGGTTCAAGGGTGCGGGACCCCGCGCTTTCCGGGATCATCCTGGCTGTGAACAGCACGGGCTTCTTGGCACACGCGCCGCAGTACTCAACGACAGGTGAACTTCTGTCGGCCGCTGCGCGGCGACGAGGCATGGACGTGGAAGTTCTGCCCGCCGACGGTGGTGCAGGTGTACTGACCGGACGACCGGACGGTCATTACTTCGGCGGGCCCTTGTTCGCCGCAGGGATCGTCGACGATCTCAACATATCCCTCCTGGAACCGACGGACGATTGGCTTACGTCCCTGCCCTACGAGTACGTGTTGCGCAACATCGAGTCATCCACCCTGGGTGAAGTACGACACCTGTCCCGACCCACATTTGTGAAGCCTCCGAGCGACAAGAGCTTCCCACCTGCGGTCTACACCGATGGGAGCCAGTTGCCTGAAGCCGGGCATTTGTCTCCGGAGACATCGGTACAGGTCAGCGATGTAGTTACTTGGTCTCGGGAATTCCGCCTCTTCGTACTGGACGGTGAGTGCCGCACGGGCAGCCAGTACGCCGTATTCGGCCGCCTGGACTCAGTCCCGCTGGCAGGCCACCCGGACGAGGACGCTGTGCTGGAGTTCGCGAGTGACCTTCTGGCGAACCATGCTCATTCATTGCCCAGCGCGGTCGTGCTCGATGTGGGGTTGGTGCCGGCGTCCGGACACGGCGCAGAGGGCTGGGCCGTGGTGGAGGCCAACCTGGCCTGGTTCGCCAATTGCTATGCCGCAGACCCAGAGCATGCTTTGGATGTCGTACTGCGGGCAGCCGGTCCCCGTTCGCGGATGGCGGCACGAGACCGTCGGTTTTGCCGCCACCTCAAGGAGTCGTGATCTGGGCGCATACTTAGAGAGACTCGCTGCCAGGGTGCGCGCGGCCGTTGGAAGCGCACGGCTCGTTCACTGAAACGGGGACGCTGTTCCGGTCCCAGGGGGTCGCCCCTTTGCCTGATCCCGTGGCCGGACGCCTCGCCAGCAATCCGCGATCAAGCCCAGGGCACTGCCTCATCGCTCGTGGGTAGCGGTGTCACGATGACCTGCTACCAGGGCAGTTCGATGGGCCTGCGCTGCCACCACCAGCTGCGTTTGGGCAAGTCGAGTTGAGGTGTTCCAGTTACTTTCGCGATCTCGTGACCATTGTCGCTTTGCGTCAATGTTTTGAATTCGCTGTCCAATTGGTTGAGCGATTCGCGCAACAGTCCGCTGATCGGTTCCGGTAGGCCAGCGGTCAGTTGATCGACCTGATCTCGGCTCCGGAGAGCGGCGTGGTACAGGTCCGCCGGGTAATGGCCAGTGGGTTGCCAGCGCGAGGCCATGCGCCGTGTCAGCCTCTCCCACTCGGACAGGTGGGCGCGTGCCTGGTCAACGGCGGACTCCAGTTCGGCAGGGAAGCGCGGTGCGGCGACTCCCTCTGTTGACTTCGCGAGTGAGTTCACGGCTGCGACGAAGGCCGAAGTAGTGGGGGCGGGTACAGGGTACTCGCGAATAATTTCGGGAAGCTGGATTATGCGGACGTCCGGGAGCTGTGGAATATAAGCTTCTGCGGCGTCAATGGAGTAGGATGCAGCCTCGTCGTCGGAGGACAGCAGGCGTACTCGAGTCACGAGCCGGTCAGGGGTCGCCAACCAGTACGCACTGGGGATTTGTTCCTCGGCGGGGTAGAGAGTGACCGTATTTGTCGCAGCGGAGAACGCCAGCGCCAGCTCTGCTTCGCTTGGGTGGTGCCTTACTGAATCCTGGATATAGATGTCCAGAGACTGCGAAATATGTCCTTGCGCGTCCGAGTAGTCGCACAGGACCGGGGCGTCCCAGTTCCGTTCGTCCTGGTCGTTGTCCGTATCGGCAACGTCGACTTCGCTCGACGCAACGTGCAGGCATGCTGCGAGTGCGCTGGCGATACGGGCGGGGGACAGCCGATCGATTGTGAGAAAGTTGTAGGTCATCGATAGGTTCCGTTGTAGATGTCGAGTGCTTTCTGTACAGCTTCCGGATTATTGACGAAGCGAGGGTTCCTCGTCAGCTGCGGTGCAGAATTTATGTCCCCCTTGGCCTTTGCTATTTGCTGCAACGCGGCGTACTCATTTCTGTCCAGGATGACGATACCTGGCCCGGAGACGGGGTACACCCTTCCGCCATCCTCTACTCCGTATGTGCGTCCGTCGATCTCGTAGCGATTGCCGTCTTCGGTAAGTTTTGCGCGGCCATCGGCGATGGCTTCGATGTCTCTGTCGACCTTGCCCAGATAGCCGCGCAGGATAACGCTGTTCTTCGGCTTTATTTCCCTTCCGGCCGCCCCGTTCGGCGTGTGCCGGGGGTTCGGCCGCTTAAGCTCCTCTCCGGCTGCCGGCCCGGGAATGTCGTGCCTCGCGGGCCATACGCCCTTGCGCTGTGGCGGAGCCTCGTGATCACGGCCGTCGGCCGACTTGACGGGTGGATCTGCAGGGTCCCCGACGCTATGCGCGTCGAGGCCGTGATTACCCTCGCCATGACTCCCGTGCATGTCGTCGGCCCCGGGCGAGTGGCCGGCCGAGGTGTGCTCGTTGCCAGGAGAGCCGGTGACTTCGGAGTGGCCACCCTGTGCCCCACTCCTGTCAGGTGTCGATTCGTGAGCTGCATGGCTGCCAGGCGAAGCGGATTCGTTGTGGCTTCCATGCATGGGAAGGCCGTGGCCTGCCGTGTTACTGCCGCCGGAGTGGATGAGGACGCGGTGGTCGGTGGGTGAGGCCTCGTGGGCGCCGGTGAGGTCGCGGTTGTGAGGTTCCTGGCGTGCTTCGGCGGCCAGGGGGTGTTCGATCGTTTCGGGGCTGCGGAGGTTGCCCTTTGAGTCCAGGAGGAGGGCCTTGCCGTCTGCGGCTGTGTATTTGAAGGAGGCCGCGGATGGCGTAGGTGCGTGGTCCGGGAGTTTTCCGGTGAGCTGCCGGAGTTCGGACGCGAGGTCGCCGACCTTGAGGAGTACGGGCGTTGTCGCCTTCAGTCCCAGTTTGGCGCCCTTCGCGGCATAGGTCGCCGGGTCGATGGCCTCTCCGACCTTGGCGACGGTGGAGGCCGTCTTCGCCAGCATGCCCGTCTTGGTTCCAGCCACGAACTTGCCCGGGCCTGCCAGGAGGGTCAGGCCGTTGAACGTGGTCGTGCCAAAGGCCCGAGCGGGATTCTTCCCCCACTCGTCCCATGCGACGAGGCCCTTGGAGGCGTTGTTCGCGGCCGCCTTGTACTCCCTCCCGACCTTCGGGAGCCATGAGTCGGGGAGGTACCGAGCCACCTCTGCGACGGGCGCATAGTTGCTGACGAAAGCGAGCAGCGCCATGTTCTTCAGGGCTTCTTTTGACTTCTCCGCGCCGTCGAAGCCGACCAGCGTGCCCAGTCCTCGGATCTGGGCCCAGGTGCCGTCTATGAAGAAGCCTTTGGCGATGCTTGTCGCCTTGTCAGCCGTCCAGTGCCAGACGGCTTCCACACCCTCGTACTCGCGCTTCTCGACGTTGCCCCACGGGGTCTTCTGCGCCTTCGCGGCGTCGCTCGGGTCGTAGCCGTACATCCCCTTCTTGTGGGTGCCGTCATCCTGGACGAGGCGCAGGCTCTTGTCGAAGAGTCCGGTGATCTTGTTGAAGGCGTTGAGCTCAGCCGCGTGAAACTTCTCCTGGGCCACTGCCACGGCTTGGATCAGGTGGGTGTTCTCGTCGACCTTGCTCTGGTCCTTGAGCCACTTGTCGTCGCTGCCGATCGCCGCGCGGAACGCGACGGCCTGCTCGCGCAGACGGTCCAGTTCCTTGACGATCGGGCGGATCTCCGCCGCATACTCGGATAACGCCGCCTTCACCTTGTTCAGTTCGTCGGCGAAGTGAGCCGCCCGTTCGCGCACGGGGAGAGTCGAGCTGAAGAGCTGGGCCGCCTCCGGGGCGGCGTAGTAAGCCGACAGGCCCTGGAAGGAGGCGTGGGTGTCCGCGCCCGTGGTGCGGATGTCGGACGCGTCCTTTGCCAGGTTGGCTATGTCGCCCGCCAGGGCATCCACGTCGCCGGTGAAGTGAGGGATGTTGATCGGGTCTATCGGGGAGCTGTTCACTTCTTGGGTCCGCCTAACTCCTCCGGCGTGGGAGCCTGGCTCGCCGTTCGCTGGGTGGTCGCGGCCATCTCCATGTCGCCCTGTGCGTAGGCCGTCGTGGCGTCCACCGCGCCCTGGAGGGACTTCTTCGCCCTCACCGCTATGTGGGTCAGTTCCGGCGTGGCGTGGTTCGCGTACGCCATGAGTGCCATTCCGACGAGGCCCTCGCCCGCGTCGCACGGGCCCGCCAGGCGGCCGGCGTGGCCTGCGGCGGATTCGACGTGCCCGACGTACGAGGTGGCCTGGCTCGCCAGCTTGCCCGCGATCTCCGCCGTTTTGCCCACCACTCCGCGTACGCCGTCTGGCTTGATGTCCCACCTGGACATGGCGGCGCCTTCCCCTCCCCTGAGAAATGTCTTTGCCGCGCGCCTGTAGCAGTCGCGGCGGCGCCCCCGTGGTCCGCACATGCGTCTGACGCACGGTGAATCTTTCTATCACCGTGGGTGAGGAGTGGCACATGAGTATGTGTACTCATATGTGACGACGGCAGGTTCGCCTGTGACCGCTCAGCCGTGCTTGCCCTCGATCAGGACTCGCACCAGGGCCACCGCGATCAGTGGAGCGTAGAAGAAGGCCTTGGACACGAGTACCCCGAGCAGCGTCCACACGACGATCACGGCTGCGAGCACGCCGCAACAGCCC
Source organism: Streptomyces hesseae (assembly GCF_031845785.1). Taxonomy (NCBI): domain Bacteria; kingdom Bacillati; phylum Actinomycetota; class Actinomycetes; order Kitasatosporales; family Streptomycetaceae; genus Streptomyces; species Streptomyces hesseae. The sequence continues at coordinate 119,747 of NZ_JAVRFI010000019.1, read as the reverse complement.
TTGCTCATGCGGCTACTCCCACAGTCCGCTGATGCCGCCGTTGCCGTCCCGGCCGTTCCACACCACTGCCGCCAGCCAGATTGGGTACCAGAACACCTTCTCGGGCAGCATCGTGCCGAGGACGAGCCAGGCGGTGGCCAGGACCACCGGGGCGATGACGGCGCAGCCGCAGCAGGTGATGGCCCGGTTCACCGCTGCCAGCACGCCGTGCTCGCGTCGCTCATTTCGGCACATGGAGGGATGACGCTACAGGCCCGCCCATCGACGGTGATCCGTGGGGGATGGTGATGACGGGCAACACGTCACGCTGACTTCTGCCACTTGAGGAGTGCGTGGATGGCGGGGCGGCTGGGGGAGAGCGTGACGTTCGGGGTGTCGCTCTCGCGGAGGTGGAGGGTGCGTGCGTCTGTTGCGGTCAGTTCTATGCACTCGCCGTTGCTGCCGCTAGGTCCGCTGAAGCTCGATTTCTGCCATCGGAGCTCTGACATGGCTTCCTTCATATCGCGTACATCAGGTGCTGGATGAGGCCTAGGGAATCCCTCCTCGTATGGAACTCAGGTTCGACTTTGGCGTCAATCGGCGGCAGTGCTGAGGAACTGAGCGACTCGAAGGAGTGGGCGAACTGGGTCAGGTGCTCCGGGTCACTGACGAAGGGAGACGCGACGGGTTGCTCCACATAGGCCGTGTTCAGCTCCTGCACCGGGCCCTCGAAGAGGACGAACGGCGTGCTGTACGTCGGCGGGTTGATGCTCGCCTTGAAGGGGAGGATCTGCACCTGCACGTGGGGCAGCTGGGCCATCCCGACCAGGTAGTCGACCTGGCGGCGCATGATGTCGGCGGGTACGAAGTGCATTCGCAGTGCCGCTTCGTGGATCACGGCATGGAACCGCAGTGAGCCGTCCGTGAGTGCCCGTTGGCGATGGAGCCGGAACTGGACGTACTTCTCGATCAGTTCGGGGTCGGTGTGAGGCTCGGCCGACTCGAAGAGGGCCCGGATGTATTCGGGGCTCTGAAGCAGCCCCGGCATGTACAGCCACTGAAATGAACGGCATGCGACGGCGGTGGCTTCGAGCTCGGCCAGGTCGAGTGTGTGTGGACCTTGGATGTCCCTGTACGCCGTCCACCACCCTTTGCCTGTGGCGTGGCTCATCGCCACCAGTGCATCAATCAGGGGTTCCGAACGGCAACCGTAAGCCTTGGTGAGCGCCCGCAACTTCACCTCTGGAATAGCTGTTCGAGCCGCCTCGATGTGGCCCAGGTGGGCCGGCCCCAGGTCAGCGAAGGCTGCTGCACGCCCGACGGGCAGGCCCGATGAGGTCCGTAGTCTGCGCAGTTCGATGCCCAAACGGCGTTGTCGCTGCGTTGGGTTGGTGCGTAGGCCCATGGCGTCCTCCTTGCGATCGTGAGCAGTCTGCCGGTTTTCGATGGCTTGAGGGCACTCGTTGGGGTCATTCGGTGGGAATCAGTTGCCGATCGGCAACTCGCCTCTCTACCGTCGAAACCGACCCGCCCTCCCCGGCTCGTAAGCCGGAAGTGCACCGCGTCCGCATGCGCGCCCATCCGCGCCCCGTATGCGTGCCCGGCAACGCCACCGCGATCCGCCGTCCGGAGGGCATCCGGCAATCGGTGAAGCCCAGGAGTCACGCCATGTGTCCCATCACCACCGTCGTCCCCATCCGCCCCGACTTCTCCCTCGGTTTCCTCCCTGTCCCCCGCCAGATCCGTGAGGTCCGCGCTGCCGTACGCACCGCACTCCTCGCCGCCGGCCGCGAAGAGCTCGTCGACAGCACGCTGCTCCTCACCTCCGAGGTCGTCACCAACGCCGTCAACGCCTGCCGCCGCAGCGACTGCACGTCGCCCGTGACCGTCTACGCGAAGTGGATGCACGGCGGCGCCCTGCTCGTCCCCGTACGGGACTACGCCCCCGGGGTGCCCCATCAGCGGGCGTGGCCCGTCGACGCCGAGAGCGGTCGCGGGCTCAGCCTCATCCGGGCCTGCGCCACTCACTGGGGCGTGTGCCGCCACGGGTACGAGCCCGGGAAGGCGGTCTGGTTCCGGGTCGCGGCCTAGGAGACGGTGATCAGGGACATGATCAGATATGGCACAGTCTCACCTCGTGGAAGCGCTAAAAGCTCAGGACCCCGCGAACATCGGCGTGCACACCGTTCTCGCCCGGCTCGGTGCCGGCGGTATGGGGCAGGTGTATCTGGGGCGGTCGCCCGGTGGGCGGCAGGTGGCTATCAAGGTGATCCGGGAGGACTTCGCCGAGTCGCCCGAGGCGCTGGCGCGGTTCCGGCGGGAAGTGGAGACCGTGCGCGCCGTGCGCAGCGCGTACACCGCCAACCTGATCGACGCCTCGCTCGAGGCCACCCCGTACTGGCTCGCCACCGAGTACGTGCCCGGGCCGACCCTCGTGGAGGCGATACGGGCGCGGGGGCCGCTGCCCGCCGACACCTGTCTGCGGCTGTTCGCGGCGCTGGCGGAGGCGCTGTCCCATGTGCACGGGTACGAGGTGCTCCACCGCGATCTGAAGCCGCACAACGTCATCCTCTCGGCCGTCGGGCCCAAGCTCATCGACTTCGGGATCGCGCGCGGCGCCGAGCAGACCGCGCTCACCCAGGCCGGTTCCGCGCCGGGCACGCCCGGGTACACCGCGCCCGAGATCATCACGCGGAACGACGTCAGCGCCGCGGCCGACGTCTTCGCGCTCGGCGCGACCATGGCCGCCGTGGCGACCGGACGGCCGCCCTACGGAGAGGGCTCGCTGGAGTCCGTGACATACCGGGTCGTCCACGGGGAAGTGGACGTGGCCGGTGTGGAGCCGGGGCTCGCCGCCCTGATCCGGGATTGCGTCGCGGGCGATCCGGGCAAGCGGCCGGATCCTGCCGGGATCATCGCGCGGTGCGCGGTCAGCTCGGCGCTCGTCGACGATCCGGTGTACCGGGAGCTGACGGCGGTGGGCGGTACGCCCACGGTGCCGCCACCGGTCGCTCAGCGGACGCCCACGGCCCTTGGCGCTTCCGCGCCTCCGGCCGGGTATGTGCCGACGTTGATGCCGGGTTCGTTGGGCAGTACCGCAGGTGGTGTTGCGGGTGTGGCCTCCGCCCCACCCCGTCGTACCAAGCTGTGGCTGACCGTCGGCGCCGCGTCCGTCGCGCTCGGCGTCGTCGCCGCGCTCACCGTCCAGGCACTGAACGACGACTCCAAGGGCGGCGAGGACAAGGCGCTGGGCAAGGGGGCGGCCAAGCCGGCGGCTTCCGCCCCCGCCTCGCCGTCGGGCTCGCCGTCGGCGTCCGGCGCCCCGTCCGCCGGTCAGGGCGACGGAAAGGAGCCCGCCTATATCGAGGCGACCAACCCCAACCGTGACTTCTGGACCCCCAAGGAGGGGGACCCCGACGGCCTGGGCTCGTGCGGCCTGCCGCCCGAGGAGCGGGCCGGCCGGGGCGAACTGCAGTCCTCGATCGTGAACGTCGAGAACCCGTCGAGTCACCAGATGTCCGGCAAAGTAAAGATCTCATTCCGCTTCAAGTACGCCGATCCGGCCCTTCCTCGGCCGTACTTCGTCTCCGTGGCCGTCAAACCTCCGCACGAGATCGACTCGCGGACGGGCAAGCCGTTGGCGGGCCTGGTGAGCGCAAACCTCGGACTGGGGTACACCAGCAAGCCGGTGAATCTCCTGCCTGACGGTGTGTCCGGCTTCGAAGGCAAGAGCACCGAGCTGACCTACCCCGACGACTTCCAGCAGTTCGTCATGGGCGAGCCCGTCGGCTCGCCCATCCCCGTCGGGAACGACCCCGGTAACTGGACTGTGCTCTTCCAGCACGTCAAGGGGACGAAGGAGTACGCGAGTTTCGACTGCCGCGGCTTCGTCGCGAAGTAGCGCGAAGTAGCGCGAAGCAGGGGGACGAGCGGGGGAACGGGTGCACGGGAGCAGGTCTCGCACGATATTCCGGAAACGGCAGTGCAAGGGGCCTGCCATGGGGGAAGGTTGACGGGTGCGGAAGCTCTGGGTGGGCGTGGGTGTCGGCATCGCGATGTGCCTGAGTTTCATCGGGCTGCTCGTCGTCGGGGTGTACGTGGCCGCCGGGAACATCACCGGTCTGGGGAAGGGTGGCACGGTCGGGCTCGCCAAGGGCGCCGTGCCCGAGCAGTACCAGGCACTCGTGGCCAAGTGGGGCAACCTCTGCCCCGCCCTCAACCCCGCCGTGCTGGCGGCCCAGCTCTACACCGAGAGCAACTGGGACCCGACCGCCAGGAGCCCCGCCGCGGCGATGGGTATCGCGCAGTTCATCCAGGAGACGTGGGACACCGAGGGCATAGACGGCAACGGCGACGGCAAGAAGGACATCTGGGATCCGGCGGACGCCATTCCGTCAGCCGCCTCCTACGACTGCCAGCTGGCCAAGGACGTGAAGGGCGTGTCCGGTGACATCACGGACAACATGCTGGCCGCCTACAACGCCGGCCCGTACCGCGTCATCAAGGCCGGCGGTGTCCCCTCCATCAGCGAGACGCAGGGCTATGTGAAGTCCATTCGCAGCCTGGAGAAGAGCTTCGCCCGCCCGGTCGGCCGGGTGGCGCCCTCGCAGCAGGCGGCCGGGGCCATCTACTACGCCCAGGAGAAGCTCGGCACCCCTTATCTCTGGGGCGGTGACGGCGGGCCCGAGGACAACGGGCGCTTCGACTGCTCGGGGCTGACCAAGGCCGCGTACGCCACGGTCGGGATCGAGCTGCCGCGCGTCGCGAACGACCAGTGGAACGCCGGTCCGCACCCCAAGCGGGACGAGCTGCTCCCCGGGGATCTCGTCTTCTACGCGAACGACCTGAACGACCCGCGCAGCATCCACCACGTGGGGCTCTACGTGGGCGGCGGGTACATGATCCACGCGCCGCGGACGGGGGCCGTGATCCGGTTCGAGAAAATCGACTCGCAGCCGGACTACATCGGTGCCACCCGGGTCACCGCGGACGGGGCGAAGGCGCTGCCCACGGCGCCGGGAGGGGCGGGGCGGAAAGCCTGAGACGCCCTGTGATGTGGCGTCAGGTCGCGATTGGCTTGAACTCCCCGCGAACCTCACCCCTGGGCTGGGGCAACGGGTCACCCTTCGATAACGTCCAGGTGATCATTGGGTGGAGAGTGGAACGGCGGGCCGGAGCAGGGCGTTCCATTGGAGTGGGAAAGCAGCGCCGCGTGCTGCGGCGCACGGACCACGGGGGTCGGTAGCTGGGCGTGGTGACAGGCGACAGATAGGGGCCGGGCGATGGCTGGACTCGTGACGGGAGACTCCATGCCGGTGGCCGTATTGGGCGGGGGCGAGACGAACCCCGACGTCAGCCTGCTCTACGACATCAACGGCATCGCCAAGGACGCACCCCACTGGACCGACCGGGCCGTGGAGTTCATCGGCGAGTACGGCATCGTCCTCGGCCTCGCCGTGCTGATGCTGTGCGCCTGGTGGAGCGTTCGCAAGAGCAAGGATGCCCCGGCCGGGGTGGCCGCGCTGCTGTGGTCGCCGCTCGCGGCCGGGATCGCGCTGCTGATCAACATGCCCATCCGGGGGTTCGTCCGCCGGCCCCGGCCCTTCCTCGACCACCAGGGCCTGGAGGTACTGGTCAAGGGGAAGACCGACTTCTCCTTCGTCAGCGACCACGCGACGCTCACGATGGCGCTGGGCGTCGGCCTGTTCGTGGCCAACCGGAAGTACGGCCTCATCGGCATCGGACTCGCCCTGCTGGAAGGGTTCTGCCGGGTTTATATGGGCGTGCACTACCCAACGGACGTCGTCGGCGGGCTGGCCCTGGGCACGGCCGTCACGCTGCTTCTCGCCCCGCCGGCGATGATGCTGCTCACTCCGCTGACGGGGTGGCTCGCGGGGACGCGATGCGGGTGGCTCGTACGGGCGGGCGGAAGTGCCGTCGATACGGTCGATACGGCGGTCGTGCCGGCCGCGACGGCGGAGGCCGTTTCCGGGGCGGCCGGACGTGGGCACGAGGTGCGGGCCCAGGATCGGGATCTGGCCGCGTAGCGTCGCCCCGGCCCGCCGTTTCCCAGGGGCTCCGCCCCCGGACCCCCGGCCCTCAAACGCCGGACGGGCTGACTTTGCCCCCGGAACCCTCTGCCCGGAGGTGATCCTCCACGTCCGCTCTCGCCAGGGAGCGGGCCCGGCGGGCCGGGCCATACCAGCCGCAGGTGCAGCGCGCCGTGCAGAACGAGCCTCGTTCGCTCGTACTGGTTATGTGGTCAGCGGGATCGGACACGTGACCACGCTACCCGGCCGTGACGACCGCCCCGGGGCGGTCGTTGGAAGAAACGGGTTCCACTAGCGTGCGGCAGGGGGCTTACGGCCATGGCGGTGCAGGGGCGCAGGCGCAGAGGCGTGATCGTCGCCACCGCGGTGGCGGGCGGCATCGCCCTCGGGCTGTTCGCCGTCTCCGGCTGCGCCGAGCAGGGCGGCTCCGCCGAGCGGGGCCAGGACGGCAAGGGACCGTGGCGCGGGGCGAGCGGCCAGGTCCGGCAGGCGCAGCTCGAGGGCCCGGTGGGGGTCGATCCCGCGCGGGCGCTCGCCGTGGTGCGGCACGCCCCCGAGGCCCTGGCCCGGGCCGGGGGTGCCAGGGTGCGGACGTCCATGGAGACCGTCAGCGGCGGGACGCGGCTGACGATCCGGGGCAAGGGCGGCTACGACTTCACCCGTCCGGTGGGGCGGCTGACCGTGACGCTGCCCGAGGACGCCGACGGGTCCGCCGGCCGCAGGGCGATCACGGAGGTCTTCACCCCCGGCGCGCTGTATATGAAGAACCGGGGCGCGGGTGTTCCCGCCGGCAAATGGGTCCGGCTCGACACGGGTGCCCTCGTGGACGGCGATCTGCTCACGAGCGGTGCCACCGACCCCCTCGCGGCGGCCGAGCTGCTGGGCGGGGCGCGCGAGGTGGCGTATGTACGGGACGAGTGGATCGGCGACACACGCGTGGGGCACTACTGGGGGACGATCGATCTGGACCGGGCCGCGCGTGCCGCGCCCGTGCGGGACCGGGTCGCGCTGGCTGCTGCGGCGAAAGGGTTCTCCAGTGGGACGGTGGCGTTCGACGCGTATCTCGACGAGGCGGGACGGCCGCGGGTGCTGCGGTACCGCTTCGGGGTCGGAGCGCGGGACGCCCGGGCCGGCGGGCGTGCGCCGGTGGGGGAGACGGGGGTCGCCACGGCCGCCGCGACGTACTCCCCCGGCGGGGGCCCCGGTGGTGACCCCTCCTATCCCTCCTACCGGCAGGGCATGGCGTCGGCCACCCCGCCGGCTACCCCGCCCGCCACGCCGATGACATTGCCGATGACCGTCGTGTCGACCGTGGAGCTCGGCTCCTTTGGATTCCGGCCGGACATCGAGCTTCCCGCGCCCGCCGAAATCTATGCGGGCACGGTCGCTTCGCCACAGAAATAACGCGGGAGGACATGGTTGGCCATGGAAATGGTCCATCTGTGCCATGCGCGGTGTGTGTACCGATCACTACGCTGGAAAGCGGTGACGTGACGGCCCCGGCCGGTGAGTACCGAAGCCCCGAGGACCCGAGGAGGTGAATCGCGTGGTTCCGCGACGCGGTTTGTGCGGCGGGCCGGACCCCGTGGCCCTCATCGAGATCGATCTCTACGGCGATTTGATGATCGCGGCGTCCATGGCGGACGAGGAGCGGCTCAGCGTCGACCGGATCGATGAGATTCTCCGTGTCGTCCGGCCCGTCCGGCGGGCGGAGTCGGGGAATCCCGTCGGCTCCGCCAACCCCGCCGGCCCCGCCAAGGCGTCAGGTGCGCAGTAGCCGCGCGATGGCGGCGCTGGCCTCCTCCACCTTCGCGTCGATCTCCGACCCGCCCTTGAGGGCCGCGTCGGCCACGCAGTGGCGGAGGTGCTCCTGGAGGAGCTGGAGGGCGAAGGACTGGAGGGCCTTGGTGCTCGCCGACACCTGCGTGAGTATGTCGATGCAGTAGACGTCCTCCTCGACCATGCGCTGGAGGCCGCGGATCTGGCCCTCGATCCGGCGCAGCCGCTTGAGGTGCTGGTCCTTCTGCTTGCTGTAGCCGTGCGGGCCCGAAGGGGCCTCGTCGCCGTGGCAGGGCGCCCCGACCGGTTCAGTGGCACTGGTCACTGTGGCCTCCCTGGCCGTCATGGCGTCCTCCGGCGTTCTGCCGACGCGTCCGCGCTGGTCATCGGCGGGGTGCGGGTTAACGTCACGCTTGTCGGCGTCTTACCGTTCATCACCCGTTTGTATACCCCCGGCGGGTATATCCTACCCAAATTCACCGCCGGAGGCCCGTACCGCCTTCATGAGCACTCTGCCCGATGGGCGACACTGAGGGAATGCCAGTTAGCTGTGGCTGGATGATGCGCCTAGCATCAACGAGACCGAATCCGCTGCACCCCGAGGATCCCACGTGCGCTTTCGTCTGACCCCCAGGGAGACGAGCTTCTACGACATGTTCGCCGCCTCCGCGGACAACATCGTCACGGGCTCCAAGCTCCTGATGGAACTGCTCGGAGCGGACGCCTCCGCCCGGGCCGAGATCGCCGAACGGATGCGGGCAGCGGAGCACGCGGGGGATGACGCGACCCACGCGATCTTCCACCAGCTGAACTCCTCCTTCATCACGCCGTTCGACCGCGAGGACATCTACACCCTCGCCGGCTCGCTCGACGACATCATGGACTTCATGGAGGAGGCCGTCGATCTGGTCGTCCTCTACCAGGTCGAGGAGCTGCCGAAGGGCGTCGAGCAGCAGATCGAGGTCCTCGCGCGGGCGGCGGAGCTGACCGCCGAGGCGATGCCGAACCTGCGGACGATGACGAATCTGACCGAGTACTGGATCGAGGTCAACCGCCTCGAGAACCAGGCCGACCAGATCCACCGCAAGCTGCTCGCACAGCTCTTCAATGGCAAGTACGACGCCATCGAGGTCCTCAAGCTCAAGCAGATCGTGGATGTGCTCGAGGAGGCGGCCGACGCTTTCGAGCACGTCGCGAATACCGTCGAGACCATCGCGGTCAAGGAGTCCTGACCCCCGGTGGATACGTTTGCACTTGTCGTAACCATCGCGGTCGCGCTCGGTTTCACCTATACGAACGGCTTCCACGATTCCGCGAACGCCATCGCCACCTCGGTCTCCACGCGGGCGCTGACCCCGCGCGCGGCCCTCGCGATGGCCGCGGTCATGAACCTCGCCGGTGCCTTCCTGGGCAGTGGTGTGGCCAAGACGGTCAGTGAGGGACTGATCGAGACCCCGACGGGCGACAAGGGGATGGGCATCCTCTTCGCCGCTCTGATCGGCGCGATCGCCTGGAACCTGATCACCTGGTACTTCGGTCTGCCGTCGTCCTCCTCGCACGCCCTCTTCGGCGGCATGGTGGGCGCCGCGCTGGCGGGCGGTACGACCGTCATCTGGACGGGCGTCGTCGACAAGGTCGTCGTGCCGATGTTCCTCTCCCCGTTCGTCGGCCTGATCCTCGGCTATCTGGTGATGGTCGCGATCATGTGGATGTTCCGCCGGTCCAACCCGCACAAGGCCAAGCGCGGCTTCCGCATCGCCCAGACCGTCTCGGCCGCCGGCATGGCGCTCGGCCACGGTCTCCAGGACGCCCAGAAGACGATGGGCATCGTGATGATGGCGCTGGTCATCGGCGATGTGCAGAGCAAGGGCGACGCGATCCCGGTCTGGGTCAAGCTCTCCTGCGCGGTGATGCTCTCGCTGGGTACGTACGCGGGTGGCTGGCGCATCATGCGGACGCTCGGCCGGAAGATCATCGAGCTGGACCCGCCGCAGGGCTTCGCGGCGGAGACGACCGGTGCGTCCGTGATGTTCACGACCGCGTTTATGTTCCACGCGCCGATCTCCACGACGCATGTCATCACCTCGGCGATCATGGGTGTGGGTGCGACGAAGCGGGTCAACGCGGTGCGCTGGGGTGTCGCCAAGAACATCATCCTCGGCTGGTTCATCACGATGCCGGCCGCGGCGGCGGTCGCTGCGCTGAGCTACTGGATTGTGAACCTCGCGTTCGGCTGACGCGCCGGACGAAAGAATTGGGCCCGCCCCCTGGTACGAACAGGGGGCGGGCCCTTTGCCTTGCGGTGGCACCGCCATGCAGCACCGCGAGGCAGATCGTGGGCGGGCCGTGGCCGGGGATTACCCGAAGCGGCCCGAGATGTAGTCCTCGGTGGCCTGGACCGACGGGTTGGAGAAGATGCGCTCCGTGTCGTCGATCTCGATCAGCTTGCCGGGCTGGCCCACGCCCGCCAGGTTGAAGAAGGCGGTGCGGTCGGAGACACGGGCCGCCTGCTGCATGTTGTGGGTCACGATGACGATCGTGAACCGCTCCTTGAGCTCGCCGATGAGGTCCTCGATGGCGAGCGTGGAGATCGGGTCGAGCGCCGAGCAGGGCTCGTCCATCAGCAGGACCTGGGGCTCGACCGCGATGGCGCGGGCGATGCACAGCCGCTGCTGCTGGCCGCCGGAGAGGCCGGCGCCCGGCTTGTTCAGCCGGTCCTTGACCTCGTTCCAGAGGTTCGCGCCCTTGAGGGACTTCTCCACGATCGTGTCCAGCTCGGACTTGCGGTACCGGCCGCCGTTGAGGCGGACGCCGGCGACCACGTTCTCGTAGATGGACATGGTCGGGAAGGGGTTCGGGCGCTGGAAGACCATGCCGACCATCCGGCGCACGGCGACGGGGTCGACGCCGGAGCCGTAGAGGTTCTCGTCGTCCAGCATCACCTTGCCCTCGACCCGGCCGCCGGCGGTGACCTCGTGCATCCGGTTGAGGGTGCGCAGGAAGGTGGACTTGCCGCAGCCGGAGGGGCCGATGAAGGCGGTCACGGAGCGGGGCTCCACGGTCATCGAGATGTCCTCGATGGCCTTGTGGTTGCCGTAGTAGGCGTTCAGGCCGCTGACGTCGATTCGCTTGGCCATGGGGATCACTACTTTCGAAATCAAACCGCGTCAGCGGCCGGCCTTGGGGGCCTTCCAGCGGGCGATGCCGCGGGCCACCAGGTTGAGGATCATGACGAAGGCGATGAGGACCAGGGCCGCGGCCCAGGCGCGGTCGTAGCTGGCCTCGTTGCCCGCCGCCCACTGCTCGTAGATGTAGTACGGCAGGGAGGACTGGGCGCCTTCGAAGGGGTTGTTGTTGATGAGCTGGGAGCCGAAGACCAGGAGGACGATCGGGGCGGACTCACCGGCGATACGGGCGACCGCGAGCATCACACCGGTGGCGATGCCGCCTATGGCGGTGGGCAGGACGACCTTGAGGATCGTGCGCCACTTCGGCACGCCCAGGGCGTACGAGGCCTCGCGCAGCTCGTTGGGGACGAGCTTGAGCATCTCCTCCGTGGAGCGGACGACGACCGGCATCATCAGGATGGCCAGGGCCATCGACCCCGCGAAGCCGGAGTAGCCGTTGTCCAGCATCAGGATCCAGAAGCTGAGGACGAACAGGCCCGCGACGATCGACGGGATGCCCGTCATGACGTCGACGAAGAAGGTGACCGCTGTCGCGAGGCGGCCCCGGCCGTACTCGACCAGGTAGATCGCCGTCAGCAGGCCGATGGGGGCCGCGATGGCGGTGGCGATGCCGACCTGCTCCAGGGTGCCGATGATGGCGTGGTAGACGCCGCCGCCGGGCTGGATGGTCAGGACGCCGGCCATGGAGTGGGAGAGGAAGTTCCCGTCGAGGACCTTCGCGCCGCGCGAGATCGTCTCCCAGAGCAGCGAGACCAGCGGGACGACCGCGAGCAGGAAGCAGACCCACACCATGCTGGTGGCGAAGCGGTCCTTGGCCTGCCGGAGGCCCTCGACCCGGGCCGCCAGGGCGAACATCCCGGCGAGGAAGACCACCGCCGCGATCAGGCCCCACTGGACGTGGCTGCTCAGCCCGGCGCCCAGGCCGACGCCGGTGCCGACGGCGGCCGCGGCGGCCGCGAGGGCGGCGGGGGCCCAGCGCGGGAGGCGGGGCTGGCGCAGGGTGTGCGGGGGGAGGGGCGCGCTGTCGGCGACGACCGTCTTGTCCATGGTCACGTCGCTCATGCCGTGTACTCCTTGCGGCGGGCGATGATCAGCCGGGCGGCGCCGTTGACCAGCAGGGTCAGGACGAAGAGGACGAGACCCGAGGCGATCAGGGCGTCCTTGCCGATGTCACCGGACTCCTTGAAGCTGCTCGCGATGTTCTGGGCGAACGTTCCGCCGCCCGGGTCGAGCAGGCTCTTGCCGATGGTGAAGCTGGGGGAGAGGACGGTGGCGACGGCCATCGTCTCGCCGAGGGCGCGGCCCAGGCCCAGCATCGAGGCGCTGATGACACCGGAGCGGCCGAAGGGGAGGACGGACATCCGGATGACTTCCCAGCGGGTCGCGCCGAGCGCGAGGGCGGCCTCCTCGTGCATCTTCGGGGCCTGGAGGAAGACCTCGCGGCTGACGCTGGTGACGATCGGCAGGATCATGATCGCCAGCAGGATGCCGATCGTGAAGAGCGAGCGGGCGGCGCCGTCGTGGTACTCGAAGATCCCGGTCCAGCCGAAGTAGTCGTTCAGCCAGCTGTAGAGCCCGCCGAGGTGCGGCACCAGGAAGAGGGCGCCCCACAGGCCGTAGACGATGGACGGGACGGCGGCGAGCAGGTCGATCACATAGCTCAGCGGCGCGGCGAGCTTGCGCGGCGCGTAGTGCGAGATGAACAGCGCGATGCCGATCGCCACGGGCACGGCGATGAGCATCGCGATGACCGAGCTGACGATCGTGCCGAACGCCAGCACCGCGATGCCGAACTTGGGCGGGGTGGAGTTGGCGGCCCACTCGAAGGTGGTGAAGAAGTCGCCCTCGTTCTTGGAGAGGGCGCTGGTCGCCCGCACGGCGAGGAAGGCCGCGATGGCGGCCATGATCACCAGGAGCAGGATCCCGGAGCCCCGGGAGAGGCCGAGGAAGATCCGGTCACCGGCGCGGGAGGTTTTTTGCGGCGGTGGTGGGCCGGGGGGCGTGGCTGAGGTTATTTCCATGGGTTTCTCCGGTCTGCGGGGCGGCTGGCGCCGGGCCTTCCGGGGCCGGTGGTTTCCGGTTGTCCGGGTGGGCCGTGGCGCTGCCGTCCCGTCGTGCGGCGGTGCACCGGATGGTGTGTGGGCTCGGGGCTGGTGCGGCCCGGTGGGCGGTTTGTGCCCACCCGTTCCGCTTGGGGGCACCTCCCAGCGGTAGCTGGGGGAGGAACGATTGCCCACAAAGCAGGTCAGGACAGGGTGGCGACGGTCTCGCGGACCTTCTTGGCGATCTCGGCGGGCAGCGGCGCGTAGCCGAGGCCCTTGAGGACCGACTGGCCGTCCTCGCTCGCGATGTAGGTCAGGAAGGACTTGGCGGCCGGGAGGGTCTCGGCCTTGTTGCCCTTGTCACCGACGATCTCGTACGTGACCAGGGTGATCGGGTAGGCGCCCTCGGCCTTGGTGGCGTAGTTGAGCTTGAGGGCGAGGTCGGAGCCGGTGCCGACGATCTTGGCCTCGGCGATCGCCTTGGAGGCGTTGTCGGAGGTGGCCTCGACCGGGGCGGCGGCGCCGGTGTTGAGCTTCACCGTCTTGATGCTGTTGGCGGTGGCGTAGCTCAGCTCGAAGTAGGAGATGGCGCCGGAGGTCTGCTTGACCTGCGAGGAGACCCCCGCGGAGCCGTCGGCCGACTGGCCGCCCTTGGCCTTCCAGGCCTTGGCGGGCTCGTACGACCAGGAGGAGGGCGCGGCGGCCTTGAGGTACTTGGTGAAGTTGTCCGTCGTGCCGGACTCGTCGGAGCGGTGGAACGCCTGGATCTTCAGGTCGGGGAGCTTGGCGTCCTTGTTGAGCTTGGCGATCGCCTCGTCGTTCCACTTCTCGATCTTGCCGTCGAAGATCTTGGCGAGGGTGTCGGCGTCGAGGACCAGGTTGTCCACGCCCGGGACGTTGTAGCCGATGGCGATGGGGCCGCCGACCATGGGGAGGTTGACGCCCTGGCCGCCCTTGACGACCTCCTTGGACTTGGTGACCTCCTCCGGCTTCAGCGCCGAGTCGGAGCCCGCGAAGGCCGTCTTGCCCTGGAGGAACTCCTGGACGCCGGCGCCGGAACCCGTGGCCTTGTAGTTGATCTGGGTGTCCTTGCAGGCCGCCGAGTAGTTCTTGATCCAGAGGTCCATGGCGTTCTTCTGCGCGGAGGAGCCGGAGGCCAGCAGCTGGCCCTTGCCCTCGCACTTGATGTTGCCCGCCGCCTTGGTGGAGTCGCCGCCGCCCGTGGAGCCGCCGCCGCTGTTGTCGTCCGAGCCGCACGCCGTGAGCACCAGGGCGCTCGAGACGGCGATGGCGCCGAGAGCGACGGTGCGAAGCCGGTTCTTGCGCTGAAGCTTCACTTTCGGGTGTTCCTTCCGGGAGCCGCCGCTGGGGCGGCGTGCGAGAGGTGTCGGTACGAGCGGTCCTGCCCGCACCCTCTACTCGGCGAAATTAGGCAGATCAGGTGAAGCGGTCGAAGGGTGAGAGTGAACGGAGGGTGAACCTCACCCGTCAGGGTGGTTGCCCACACGCAGGTCCGGTTCTTTTTGCAGTGTGACGCAGGTCTCTATCGATTTGACGCCAGGCATGGCAGCATCCGAATTTCGCGTGACGGTATGTCAGGCGTGGGGGTGAAGGCGCGGAGGTGGCCGGTGGGGTGTCCTGACAGGCGGAACGACGACCGTACGGGCGATGACGGTGCGGGCGACGGCCGGGGGCGCCGGCGGCGTGTGGCGGTGGCGACCGCGCTCGTGTGCGCGGCCGGGCTGGCGGTACTGGGCGCGCCTGGCGTGACGTACGCGGCGCCCGTGCCGACGCCGGACCCGACGCCGTCACCGTCGTCGTCCGCCTCGGCGGGTGCGGCGGGCACGGCGGGTGACGACGACGCCCGGCGTCTGGAGACCATCCACAAGGAGGTGGAGGAGCTCTACCGCAAGGCCGAGACCGCCACCGACGCCTACAACGCCGCAGGTGAGCAGCTGCGTCTCCAGGAGAAGTCGATCGCGGACCTCACCCGCCGGCTGGAGGCGTCCCAGAAGCGCCTGGACACGCTGCGCGCCCAGGCGGGCGCCCTGGCCCGCGCCCAGTACCGCAGCGGTGGCTTCAACCGCACCCAGCTCTTCCTCAGCGGGTCCCCCGACTCCTTCCTCGGCAACGTCTCCCTCGCCCGCAAGGGCGAGCAGGCCACCCGCCGGCTGCTGACCGACGTCACGGCCGCCAAGGCGGAGCTGGAGCGCTACACCCAGGACGCGGGCGTGCGCTGGAAGGCGCTGGACGCGGAGAAGAAGAAGCGGGAAGCCGCGAAGAAGGAGATCCAGGAGCGGCTGGACACCGCCAAGCAGCTGGAATCACGACTCGCGGCGCAGGAGAAGGAGAGACTCCGGCTGCTGGAGGAGGAGCGGGCCCGGCAGGCCCAGGACCGCTGGCTCTCCTCGGACGCCGCGAAGCAGCTCACCGGCCGGGGCTCCGTCGCGGCGACCGGCGACGCCGCCCGCGCGATCGACTTCGCGACCGCGCAGATCGGCAAGGACTATGTCTGGGGCGCGGAGGGCCCCGACACCTACGACTGCTCCGGCCTCACCCTCAAGGCCTGGGCCGCGGCGGGCCGGGCCATCCCCCGCACCTCGCAGGAGCAGTGGCGGCAGCTGCCCAAGGTCGACGTCAAGGACATGCGCCCCGGTGACCTGGTCATCTACTTCACGGACGCCAGTCACGTGGGCATGTACATCGGCGACGGCCGGATCGTCCACGCCCCGCGGCCGGGCCGGCAGGTGACCATCACGGGCGCGGGCTCGATGCCGGTGCTCGGGGTCGTACGGCCGGGGTGACGGTTCCCTTCCCGGGGCTCTGCCCCGGGGCCCCGAGAACCGGTGTGATCGTCGGCTCGTAGGACGGTCCGCTTTTCCTTGTGCAGACGTCAACTACCGTCACCCGTAAGGCATATGACGGAGGCGGGTGGCTGCGTACCATTCCGTTCGGGCGGGCTCTGGCGC
The DNA here is from genome assembly GCF_031845785.1 of Streptomyces hesseae. Taxonomy (NCBI): domain Bacteria; kingdom Bacillati; phylum Actinomycetota; class Actinomycetes; order Kitasatosporales; family Streptomycetaceae; genus Streptomyces; species Streptomyces hesseae. The sequence continues at coordinate 103,740 of NZ_JAVRFI010000019.1, read as the reverse complement.
TAGGGTCACGTTCTGTACTCGTCTGTCGGCGAGGTGCCGCGCCCCTGGGGCAGGGGCACCCCCTGGTGGTGGCCGGGGGAGGAAGGACCGAAGCGATGCCCGTATCCGCGCCCGGGCCGGCGGAGCCGCCCGCCGTGCCGCCCGACGGCGGGCTGACGCTGCTGGTGATCGAGGACGTCCCGGGCGGGGCGCTGTCCGGCACCGGCATGGCGGAGATGACCGGTACGGCCGAGGGGCTCGTACGCATCCGGACCGCCCGCAATCTCACCGAGGCGGAGCGGCTGCTCACCGACGACGTCCAGTGCATCCTCCTCGACCTCGCCCTCCCCTCCAGGGCCTACAGCCCGGGCCGCGGCCACGAGCTCGACACCCTGCGCCAGGTGCTGCGGCTGGCCCCGCACCAGGCCGTCCTGGCGCTGACCGCCGAGACCGACGCCGCGCGGGCGGCGGAGGCGGTCCGGGTCGGGGCGCAGGACTACCTCTTCCGCGACGAGCTCGACGGACGGGTGCTCAGCCGGGCCATCCGCTACGCCGTCGAGCGCAAGCGCGCCGACTTCGACCGGCGGCAGCTCACCGAGACCCGGCTGCGCGCCCAGGAGAACGCCCGGCTGGAGCGCGGCCTGCTGCCCCATCCGCTGCTGGCCGGCTCCGAGCTGCGCTTCGCCGCCCGCTACCGGCCCGGGCGCAGCCGCGCCCTGCTCGGCGGGGACTTCTACGACACGGTCCGCACCGCCGACGGCACCGTCCACGCGATGATCGGCGACGTCTGCGGGCACGGCCCGGACGAGGCGGCGCTCGGCGTCGAGCTGCGCATAGCGTGGCGGGCGCTGACGCTCGCCGGGCTGTGCGGGGACGAGCTGCTGGCCACCCTCCAGCAGGTGCTGGAGCACGAGCGGGCGGACGAGGAGGTCTTCGCGACGCTGTGCGCGGTCGACATCGCCCCGGACGGGCGCTCGGCCGCGCTCTGCCTCGCCGGGCACCCGGCGCCCCTGCTCGTACGCCCCGGGCGCGCCCCGGCCCTGCTGCCGCAGGAGGGCGGCGGCCCGGCGCTGGGGCTGCTCTCCGCCGCCCGCTGGCCGCACCGCGAGATCCGGCTCGGGGAGGCGTGGAGTCTGATGATGTACACGGACGGCCTGGTCGAGGGCCGGGTGGGCGAGGGGACGCGGCGGCTGGGCCAGGAGGGGATGATCGAGCTGGTCACCCGCCAGCTGAAGGAGGGGCTGGCCGGGGAGGAACTGCTGGAGGCGGTCGTGGCGGAGGTGCGGGCGCTCAACGGCGGCGACCTGACGGACGACCTCGCGGTGCTGCTGCTCGCCCGGGGCTAGGGCCGGCCGGGGAAGAGGGGGCAGCGGCCGGAAAGGTCAGCGGCCGCCGTTGTACGGGCCGTACGGGCCGTCCGAGCTGGAGCCCCGGCGGCGCGGGCCGCCGCGGCCGGAAGCCCCCCGCAGGGCGGGGCGCACGTCGACCATGTAGACGATCGTGGCGATCAGGCCGAGGATCGGCAGGAAGTTCAGGATGCCGAAGAAGAGGTTCACGGCGACCGCGATACCGAGGATGATCAGCCAGAAGCCCTTGGACTGCTTGTCCGCGGCCCGGTAGGCGTCCTCCCGGCGGACGGCCGCGTCGACGAAGGCGACGACCGTGAAGACGAGCAGGCCGATCGACACCCAGTACAGGACCTCGCCGAAGCCTTCCACCAGCATGCCGCTCACCTCTCAGTGCGTCCGTTGCCCACCGTACCCGGAGAACGATCCGGGCACGTGGTGTGTGCCCGGATCGTTTCGCTCTCTGCCGCGTGCTGCGGGCTAGGCGTCCTCACCGGCCTTGGCGTCCGCCTTCTTCGTGCCGGCGGGCTTGCGGGCGGCGGTCCGGCGGGCGGCGGGCTTGGACGCGTCGTCCGAGCCGTCCGTGGCGTCGGTGGCGGAGGGCTCCGAGGAGCCCTCGGCGGGCTGGTCGGCCTTGGCGCCGCCGTTGCTCTCCGCGCTGCCCGGCTCCACGGCGACGGCGATCTCGGAGAACCCCTCGGCGGCCTCGCCGCGCCAGGTCTTCACGGCCTCGCGCCCGCGCGTGGCCAGCTTCTCGAACTGCTCGCCGCCCTTGGCCGCCACCGTGAGGACCTGCCCGACGCCCTGGAGCGCCAGGTCCTGGGCCTTCTGGCCGAGCTTCTTGGCGTCGGTGTCGACGGTCCCGACGAACTCGGTGACCTTGGTGGTCACCTGGGTCTGGACCTGCTTGGCCTGCTCCTTCACCCGCCCGCCGAGCTCCTTGGGGTCGGTGTTGCGCAGCTGCTCGAAGCGGCCGGGGGCCTCGGCGACGAGCTGCCCCGCCTTCTCCGCCGCGAGGTCGGCGATGCCGGCGGTGGCGTAGAGGGTGTCGGTAGCCGTCTTGCGGATGTCCTGAGTGAGGGCCATGGCGAAGGGTCTCCCGGATCGGCTCGAAGGGTTGCTCTTGAGGTTCTTAAAACTCTTAAGGCTCTTAAGCCTTTTAAGAATTGCTCTGGTCGTCGTCCGTCTTGCCCGTGCCGCTCGTCCCGCCCGCGCCGCCGGTCCCGCTCGGACCGGCCTGCTCGGGCGTCGTGAGGGCGTTCTCCTTGCGGAAGGACTCGTAGATCTGGAGCAGCACCTGCTTCTGCTGCTCGGTGATCGAGGGGTCGGCGAGGATCACGCTGCGGACCTCCGCCTCCTCCCGGTCCCGCTGGTCGAGGATCCCGGCCTGCACGTACAGCGTCTCGGCGGAGATCCGCAGCGCCTTGGCCAGCTGCTGGAGGATCTCGGCGCTCGGCTTGCGCAGGCCGCGCTCGATCTGGCTGAGGTACGGGTTGGACACTCCGGCGGCATCCGCGAGCTGCCGCAGCGTCAGCTGCGCGGTGCGCCGCTGCTCGCGGAGGTACTCGCCGAGATTGCCGACGTTGAGTGATGCCATGCAGCCGATGCTGCCGCAGCTTGCTAACTATTGCAAGCGGATGTTTGCAATAGTTTTCCGCCAGTCATGTGACTGGGCACTTCATTTGGCCAGTGAGCGGTTGAGTCAGCCGGTTGAGCGTTCATCGGCTCACTGGATCAGGTCGGTGTGCGGATGATCCGGGTACTCCGGGCAGACATAGAGCTGCAGGCGATTGGTCCTGGAAACCTTGACCTTGGGTGGGTTCGCCACGCAAGAGTCGTCGAGGGAGCCGAGCGCTTGGTCCTCGTACGGGACCCAACCCATGTTGCTGCTGTCCCATTCGCACGAGGCGATCGTCAGCAACGGGGCCATCTTGGCGCCACAGGCGGTGCAGAAGCGGGCGATCGGATCGGTGAGGCCCCACCCGGGCCAGCCACCGACCTTCCATCCCGGGGCGACGGACAGCTCGCTCCCATAGAACGAATCCGGGTAGGGGGCCCAGGAGCTGTCCACAGCGGATCCGGCTGCCTGCCAGTTGCTCCAGTCTCTCAGCTGCTGCTGTAGCTCCTTGCTCAGATCCGTGGAGTTGGGGTACTCGGTGATCTGCTCCGGCGTGAGCACGCACGGCCGCGGTATATAGCCGTCGTACTCCACGGCGAAGGGGCCGGGCGGGGTGCCGAGGGTGCCGGTGACTGCGGCGGAGGATCGCCAGAACAGTGCGGTCGGAGGCTTGTAGTCCGGCTCGTGTTCGAAGGGACACCACAGCACCTGGAGCAGGTCGGCCTCTCCGGGCGGTCGTAGCAGGGGTATGTCGCGCACGTATAGCTGGGCCATGGGCACCATGGGGTTTGGACCGTCGTGCCACTCGTAGTCCTCGCTCGCGCGCACCTCGTACGCCTCGTACAGGTCGTCCATCTGGTTGTGTGACTCGTGGCAGTGCGGCCACGGCTCGTCGGCGGGCCATAGCAGCGGCCCGCCGACCGAACTGTCGTGCGGTGACGGGGCCCCGGGGCGGGGATGCAACCGGATCGCCGGACGTGCCAGCGGAGCCAATTGAGGAAATACCGCGGTGACGTCGACCGGCCGCGGCGGGGTGGTACGGATGACGTTCATAGCGGCGATGCTGCCAGCAGCCTCTGACAACGGGCGCACCGATCCGCGTACAGCTGACACCAGGCAACGCTCAACTGACCAACTGAAGCGCTAAGTCACAAGTCACCGTGCGTCAGTCCGGTCACCGTCCGTCAGTCATGTGACCGGGCGCACCGCTTGGGCCCGTTGACCTCAACCATGCTTTAGGTAAGAGCCTGGTGGCATGAACAGTGACACCGCCGCTCCGCTGCCCGATGCCACGCTCGATGAGCTTGCCGAGAGGATCGCCGCCGGTGCGACGGTCGTCGGCATCGGGGAGTCCACTCGATTCTCCCGGGAGACCTTCGGGGTGCGGGAGCAGCTCTTCCGTCGGCTCGTCCGGCACCACGGGTTCCGGGCGCTGGCCGTGCAGGACAGCGCCGGCGCCGCCGCCGGCCTCGACAGGTACGTGCACGGCGGCGGGGGTTCGGCCGAGTCCGTCCTCGACGGCGCCTGGCGCCCCTGGCGCACCGCCGAGATGGCCGCGGCGCTGGAGTGGATACGGGCGTTCAACCAGGACCACCCGCACGACCCCGTCCGGATCTTCGGTGTGAAACCCGTACAGGCGCGGTCCGAGGACTACGACGCCGTCCTGGATCACGTGCGTGAATCGGCCCCGGAACGGTGGGCGGAGGCGGCGTCCCATCTGGAGCCGATCCGGACCGCTCACCGCGTCGACGAGCACGTGCAGCGCGCTCGGGGGACGCACCCGGGGCGCCTGTTCGCCGACCACGCCCGCGATGCGCTCGCGCTCGTCCGGTCGTTGCCCGGTGTCGACCAGGCCGACGGCATCGTGGCGCGCATGCGTCTGATCGCGGACTTCCACGAACGCAGTGTCGCGGGGAGCGGCAACTACGCGGGCGACGCTGTCGTGTGTGCCGATGCCATCAGTGACCACCAGCGTCGGACGGGCCGGCGAGTGGTCTACTGGGACGGGATCGCTCACACGTCGGCGGCCGCCGTGACCATGGGGTCGGCGCCCGAGCGCGGTCCGCAAGCGAGCGCCGGCAGCCTGCTGCGCGATCGATTCGGCACGCGGTATGTCTCCGTGGCCATCGGTTTCCATCACGGGGACGTCGGTGTCGCCGTCGTCCAGGAGCCGGCCGGGGATCTGATCGACGCGAGGCTGGGCGAGGTGGATGCCGCCGCCCACTGGCTGGACCTGCGTTCCGACGCCGTTCGCCGCCGATGGGACGGCCCCGCGAAGGCCCGCGTCATCAGCGGGGTCTACACCCCGTCCCGTGATGCCGTCGAACATATCGCCGTCGCCCGCCTTGCCGACGCGTTCGATGCGCTCGTCCACATCCGCCAGGTGTCCCCGGTGCGATGGTTGCCGTGAGCGTCCCCAAGCCTCGGTTACAAGTCTCAGTCGCAAGTCACTGTCTGTGTATGGCCAACCGCCCCAATTCGTCGCTATGTTCGCTTCATTCGCCACCATCACGAATGGAGCAGAACGGTGAGACGTCGTCTGGTTTCTCTCGCGTTACTGGGATCCGCCCTCACCATGGGCCTCGGCCTCGCCGGTGCCGGCACCGCCTCGGCCGCCACGCCCGCCGCTCCCGCGGCGGTGTCCGGCATTCCCACGGTGAGCCCGAAGGAGTGCGTCGCGGGTGGCGGCCAGATCGTCTTCCGCTACATCTACCTGGCCTGCGTCGGCGGCAAGTACGACGGCTACCGCATAGGGGCCTGACCGTCGCCGGTCCGAGGCGGGGAGCCGGGCGTGGGCGTGCGGTAATCTTGCCGCCCCCGGCCGGTTCGAGCCGGTGTCATACGGGTCTTGAACAGGCCCGGGCCGAAGGAGGTGAGACCGATCAACGCTGTGTCAGGTCGGGTGCTCTCGTCCCGCGACGCCTCGGTCGCGCCGGTCTAGCTGGACCGGGAGGGCGCCCTTCGTATCCCGAAAGGCTCCCGTGTCGGTTTCTTTCGCCGCTTCCGCGGCTCTGCTGCATTCCTTTCGTAACACCGTCATCTCCTCGCTGCGCGCCGCTGGTTGTGTCTTCGCCGAGGACGAGGCGGATCTGATCCTCTCCGCGGCGGCCACGCCGGACGAGCTCCGGGCCATGGTGGACCGGCGGGCGGCCGGGCATCCGCTCGAACACGTCGTCGGCTGGGCCGAGTTCTGCGGACTGCGGATCGCCGTCGACCCCGGTGTCTTCGTACCGCGCCGCCGCACCGAATTCCTCGTCCGGCAGGCCGTCGCCCGCGCCCTGGACCGTGGCCCGGACGTGATCGCCGTGGACCTGTGCTGCGGGTCCGGCGCGCTGGGCGCGGCGCTGGTGGCCGGGGTGGGGGAGGCCGGGGTGGGGGAGGCCGGCGGGGGGACGGGCGTCGAGCTGTACGCCGCCGACATCGACCGCGCCGCCGTGCGGTGCGCGCGCCGCAATGTGGCCGCGTGCGGCGGGCGGGTCCTGGAGGGCGACCTCTACGCGCCGCTGCCCGTCGCGCTCCGCGGCCGCGTCGACGTCCTGCTCGCCAACGCCCCCTACGTCCCCACCGAAGCCATCGGGCTGCTGCCCGCCGAGGCGCGGGTCCACGAGGCGCGGGTGGCGCTGGACGGAGGTCCGGACGGGCTCGACGTCCAGCGCCGCGTCGCCGCCGGGGCCGCGCGCTGGCTGGCGCCCGGCGGGCATCTGCTGATGGAGACGAGCGAGCGGCAGGCGTCCCGTACGGCCCGGACCTTCGCGCGGGGCGGGCTGGTCCCGGAGGTCGTCCGCTGCGAGGAACTGGGCGCCACCGTCGTCATAGGGACGCGCAGGACCGGCATAGGGCCGTTCCCACAGCGCTGACCTGCGTTTCCGCGCCCGCCATATGGTGGGATGAGCGGTGTGAACCGTGCCGTCGAGGACACCAACCGCCGGATGCTGAGGGCGCGGGACGCCATGGACCGCGCCTACGCGGAGCCGCTGGACGTCCCCGCCCTCGCCCGTATCGCCCATGTCTCCGAGGCGCATTTCAGCCGGACCTTCCGGGCCACGTTCGGGGAGACCCCGCACCGCTATCTCCAGCGGCGCCGCGTCGAGCGGGCGATGTTCCTGCTGCGCGAGAGCGGGCGCAGCGTCACGGACATCTGCTTCGAGGTCGGCTTCGGCAGCCCGGGGACGTTCAGCAGGACGTTCCGGGACATCGTCGGCATGTCGCCCCGGGAGTACCGCAAGCAGGCCGTCGCGCAGCATGTGCCCACGTGCTTCGCGATGGCCTGGACGCGGCCCGGCTCGTAGAGGCTCGTAGAAGTTCGTAGAGAGCAGTTTTGGATAAGTTTTCGGGCGGGTGGCCGAATAGCGTTGTCCTCATGTTCAACGCCATCACGCACTCGCAGATTTACGTCCTCGACCAGGACGAGGCCCTCGACTTCTACGTCGGCAAGCTGGGCCTGGAGGTCACCGCCGACATCCCGCTGGGCTTTATGCGCTGGCTGACCGTCGGCGTCCCCGGTGACGCCGGCCGCCAGATCCTGCTGGAGCAGCCGGGCGGGCCGATGATGTCCGACGAGACGGCGGCGCAGGTGCGCGATCTGGTCACCAAGGGCGCGATGGCCGGCTGGCTCATCCTCACCACGCCGGACTGCCACAAGACGTACGAGACGCTGCTGGCCAAGGGCATCGAGTTCACCGAGGCGCCGACCGAGCGCCCGTACGGGATCGACTGCGGCCTGCGCGACCCGTTCGGCAACCGCATCCGCTTCACCCAGCCGAAGGTCTGACGGATCGCGGATCCTTCTAATTCCGTTGCCCCGCGCTCCGCTTGGTGCTGGGGTGTGCGGATGGACAAGGACACAGTGGCGGCGCTTCTGCCGCTCTTCGACCGCGAGATGCGGGAGGGCGTGCGGGCCGACGGGCCCGGCGCCCGAGTCGAGCGCGTCGGCGAGGTCGTCCGGCACGTCGGCGCGGACACCGACGGCTGGAACGGCGTCGTCTGGTCGGACCTCGACGAGGCCACGGCGGACGCCGCCATCGCGGAACAGGTGGCGTACTTCGCCTTCCTCGGCCGCGAGTTCGAGTGGAAGCTCTATGGGCACGATCTGCCTGCCGACCTGCCGCAGCGGCTGCGGGCGGCCGGTTTCGTGGCCGAGCCCACGGAGACGGTGATGGTCGCCGCCATCGCGGACCTGCCGGCCGGCTCCGGGCCCCCGGAGGGGATCCGGCTGCTTCCCGTCACCGACGCGGCCGGCGTCGACCTCGCGGTGGCCGCCCAGGAGCGGGCGTTCGGCGAGGCCCGGGAGCAGCACCGGAAGCTTCTCCTCGACCAGCTGGACTCGGACGTTCCGCTCGCGGTCGTCGCCATGGCCGGGGACGTTCCGGTGAGCGCGGCGCGGATGGAACTCCACCCCGGGACGTCCTTCGTGAGCCTGTGGGGCGGCGGCACCGCGCCGGAGTGGCGGGGGCGGGGCATCTACCGTGCGCTCGTCCACCACCGGGCGCGGCTGGCTGCCGAGCGGGGATACCGCCATCTGCACGTCGACGCGTCGGCGATGAGCCGGCCGATCCTGGAGCGGCTGGGGTTCGTGGGGCTGGGGACGACCACGCCGTATGTCCATGTGCCGTGAGAACCTGCGGCTCCGGCCGCAGCCCTGAAGGCAGAAATATACCTGCCAGAAGGTATATTGATGCCCATGGTGAACGAATCGGCTGAGTGCGCCTCGACGACCGCGTTCCCGCCGCGGAGGATCGACTGCGCCCGGGGGCCCGCCCCCAAGCAGGACCGGTCGATCCGCACCAAGGCCCTCGTCCTGCGCGCGGCCGCCGAGCTCTTCGCCGCGCGCGGCTTCCGGCACACGTCCGTCAATGACGTGGCGGACCGGGTGGAGATGACCAAGGGCGCGGTGTACTTCCACTACCCGTCCAAGGAGTCGCTCGCCGTCGCCGTCGTCGAGCAGCACTACGCCCGCTGGCCCGAACTGCTGGAGGAGATCCGGGAGCAGGGCCTGTCCCCGCTGGACACCGCCGCGGAGATGCTCGACCGGGCGGCCGTCGCCTTCCGCGACGACGTCGTCGTCCAGGCGGGCGCCCGGCTCCAGCTCGAACGCCCGGAGATCGACGCCACGCTCCCCACGCCCTACGTCGACTGGACCGAGCTGCTCACCGGGCTGCTGACGGCCGCGCGCGACGAGGGCCGGCTGCGCGAGGGCGTCGACCCGGCGGCGGCCGCGCGCTCGCTCGTCGCGGGCTTCTTCGGCATGCAGCACATCTCGGACGTGCTGGAGCACCGGGCCGACATCGTGGAGCGGTGGCGCGAGGTGGGCGGGCTGATGTTCTTCGCGCTCCGCGCGTAGCGCCCGCGGGACGAAAGCGGGTCCCTCAGATCTCCAGCAGCACCGTGAACGGTCCGTTGTTCGTCAGCGACACCTTCATGTCCGCCCCGAACACCCCCGTCTCCACCCGCGCCCCGAGCGCCCGCAGCTGCGCGACCACCTCGTCGACGAGCGGCTCCGCGACCGGGCCCGGGGCCGCCGCGTTCCACGTGGGGCGGCGACCCTTGCGGGCGTCACCGTAGAGGGTGAACTGCGAGATCACCAGCAGCGGTGCCCCCACATCCGAACAGGACTTCTCGTCCTGAAGGATCCGCAGGCTCCACAGCTTCCGCGCCAGCTGCGCGCAGCGCTCCGGCGTGTCGTCGTGCGTCACCCCGACCAGCACGCACAGGCCCTCGCCGACGATCTCGCCGACCACCCGGCCGTCCACGGCGACGCTCGCCCCGTCCACCCTCTGCACCACAGCACGCATACGGACCATGATGCCCTGCGCCCATTCAGGTCCGTTCGGGCGGAGAGGCCCTGCGCACCGGGCGCACCGAATGGCACGATGCGTGCAAGGCGGTGCTCCTCGCGGGCATCGGCAAGGTGATCCGGCCGCGCACCGCCGCCCGAGGGGACGGAACCGCATGACGAAGGACCTCACGGAGGGCTTCACGGAAGGCCTCGCGGAAGGCCTCACCCAGGGCCTCACGGACCTCGAAGAGCTCAAGCGGCTCAAGGACTTGAAGGACCTGACGGCAGTGGACAGCTTGCAGGCCAGACCCCCTAGCCAGCGCACCGGGCGGCAGGCGGACGTCCCCGGGCGGCGGCTGAACGAGCTGCGGATGGCCGAGCTGCGGGCGATGCGGCGGGACGCCCGGCAGGACGAGGCGGATCTCAGCTATGTGCGGCGGCTGCTCCAGGGCCGTATCGACATCCTGCGGGCGGAGCTGGCGCGCCGGGCGACGCCGGGGTCCCCGCTGGTGGAGCGGCTGCTGGTGGAGCGGCTCTCGGAGATCCTGGCGGACGGCCCGTCCACCCACCGTTCCTCGGCCCGGCATGTGACGCTGGGCACCCCGCACAGCGAGGAGTACCGGCGGCTGGCCGAGGACATGCTGTCGGAGGTCGAGCTGTCCGACCTGGGCGCCCGTACGGACGGGGAGCTACGGGCCGGTATGGGCCGGCTGGTGGCGTACGAGCGGCAGGTCTCCCTGCGCCGTCAGGGATTGCAGCGGACCACGGACGATTGCAGTGCCGAGATCGCACGCAGGTACCGTGAAGGGGAAGCGCAAGTGGACGACCTGCTCTCGTGATCGTGTCGAACCTCTGACACCACGGACCACCGGGCGGCCCCCGCACCACCATCCCCACCCCCCGGAAGGCCGACGATGACCTCCTCGACCCTTGACGCCACCACGGCGTCGCCCGGCATATCCCGGCTGTCCCCGGTCCTCGCCGAGGTCGTCCGCTCCGGCTTCGTCGAGGGCGTGCACCGCGGCTCGCTGGTGCTGCTGGCCGCCGACGGCAGTGTCGAGCTCGCGCTCGGCGACCCCACGGCCCCGGTCTATCCGCGCTCCGCCAACAAGCCGATGCAGGCGGCCGCCGTGCTGCGCGCCGGGCTGGAGCTCTCCGGGGAGCGGCTGGCGCTGGCGGCGGCGAGCCACTCCGGAGAATCGTTTCACCTGGAGCTGGCGCGGACGATGCTCGGCGAGTTCGGCCTCTCCGAGGAGGACCTCCAGACCCCGCCCGACCTGCCGCTGGACCCGGTCGAGGCGGAGGCGTACCTGGCCTCGGGCCTGGCCCGCCACAAGGTCACCATGAACTGCTCCGGCAAGCACGCGGCCATGATCGCCGCTTGTGCGGCCAACGGCTGGCCCACCGAGACCTACCTCGACCCCGCCCACCCCCTCCAGCGCCTCGTCCTCGACGTCGTGGAGGCGGTGACCGGCGAGCCCGTGCACCACATGGGCACGGACGGCTGCGGCGCGCCCCTGATGGCGCTCTCCCTGACCGGTCTGGCCCGGGCGTTCCGCTCCTTCGTGCTGGCCGCGCCGGGCACGCCGGAGCGCGCGGTGGCCGACGCGATGCGCGCCCACCCCGAGTACGTCGCGGGCACCCGCCGTCCCGACACCTGGATCATGCGCGAGGTGCCGGGCGCGCTGTCGAAGATGGGCGCCGAGGCCGTGCAGGCCCTGGCCCTGCCGGACGGCCGGGCGCTGGCCTTCAAGATCGACGACGGGGCGGCGCGCGCCATGGGGCCCGTGCTGGCCCGCGCTCTCGCGCTGCTGGGCGTCGACTCGCCCGTCCTCGCCCGGATCGCCGAGGCGCCGCTGCTGGGCGGCGCGCAGCGGGTGGGGGAGATCCGCGCCGCGTTCTGACGCGCGTCGCGACGGGCGCGCCGACTCGGGTGCGCGCCGCCGGTTCCTGGCGCGCGCCCGCTGAGCGGTCCCTTCCACCTGGGCAGGTCCTGTTCCGGATCATTGACGGTCGTAGGAAATCGCGTGCGGCCCGGACGGGCCCGCCCCTAGCGTGCTCGCATGAACCCGAGCACCGGCATCGAAGTCCGCACGATCGGCGACGACGACGTCCCGGCCTGGTCGCGCGCCCTGCACACAGGTTTCCTCCAGCCCCCCGTGGCATCCAAGGAGGAGATCGAGATACGTCGCGCGGGGATGGACCTCGACCGCACCCAGGGGGCCTTCGACGACGGGCGCTGCGTGGCCACCTTCCGCACCTTCGCACAGCGGCTCACCGTGCCGGGCGGGGCGTCCGTGGCGACCAGTGCCGTCTCCAACGTGACCGTCTCGCCCACGCACCGCCGGCGCGGGCTCCTCGGCCGGATGATGGCGAACGACCTGCGGGCGGCCAAGGAGCGCGGCGAGGCGGCGGCCACGCTGATCAGCGCCGAGTGGCTCATCTACGGCAGGTATGGCTTCGGCCCCGCCACCTGGACCACCGAGTGGGAGGTGGACGTGGCCGCCGCGGGCCTGGACCGCCGCTACGCGGGGCCCACGGACGGCGGGCGCGTCGACTTCGTGGACCCCGGCACGGTGCGCGAGCTCGGCCCCGCCCTCCACGAGCGGCTGCGCGCCGCACGGCCCGGCTTCATCGACCGCGACGAGCGCTGGTGGCGGCGGGCCACGGGCGATCTCCGCCCGGCCGGCCGGCCGTGGACCGAGCCGTTCTACGTCCTGTACCGCGCCCCCGACGGCGATGTCGAGGGTCTCCTCGCCTACACCGCCGAGGACGTCTGGGAGGCCAAGCGCCCCCACGGCACGGCCTCCGTGCTCGACCTGATCGCGGTGAGCACCGAGGCCGAACGCGCCCTGTGGCACTTCCTGCTGTCGGTCGACTGGATCACCACCGTCCGCTCCGGCTTCCGCGCTCCCGACGACCTGCTCCCGCTGCTGCTGCCCGACCCGCGCGCGGCCAAGGTCACCACGCACGCCGACCTCCTGTGGCTGCGCCCGCTGGACGTGCCCGCCCTGCTGGAGGCCCGGACGTACGCCCAGCCCGGCGCGCTGGTCGTCGAGGTCGCCGACCTGGACGGCTACGCGGGCGGGCGCTTCCTGCTGGAGGCGGGGCCGGACGGCGCCGCCCGCTGCGCGGCCACCGCGCGCCCGGCCGACCTCGCCCTCGCCGCGCGCGATCTGGGCGCCCTGTACCTGGGCGACGAGTCCGTCGTACGGCTGGCCGCGCTGGGCCGGGTCGCAGAGGAGCGGCCGGGCGCGGCGGCGCGCGCCGAGCTGATGCTGCGCACGGCCCGGCGGCCGTGGTGCCCGGACGTCTTCTGAGCCCACCCGCTCCCGCTCGGGCGCTCCGCGGGTGCCCGGAAATCCGCGCTTGACCTCAATCGTGGTTGAGGTAAGAGGCTTCTTCCCAGCGGCCGCCACCGGCCCGCACCGATACAGCCCAGTGAAGCGCCTGAAGCGCCGAGAAGAGGACCCGTCATGTCCGAGACCCCGTACCGCCTCGCCGTCGTCGTCGCGTCGACCCGTGAGGGCCGCTTCGGCCCGACCGTCGCCGAGTGGCTCGCCGACCAGACCGCACGGCGCGACGACATCGACGTCGACGTCATCGATCTCGCCGAACACCCGCTTCCCGTCAGCCTGTCCAGGGACCCCGGCCCCGAGGACGCCGCCGCGCTGGCCGCCGTGACCCCGCGGCTGGCGGCGGCCGACGCCTTCGTCGTCATCACGCCCGAGTACAACCACAGCTACCCGGCGTCCCTGAAGAACCTCATCGACTGGCACTACACCCAGTGGCAGGCCAAACCCGTCGCCTTTGTCTCCTACGGCGGCCTCTCCGGCGGTCTGCGCGCGGTCGAGCACCTGCGCCCGGTCTTCGCCGAACTGCACGCCGTCACCATCCGCGAGACCGTTAGCTTCCACAGCCCCTGGGGCAAGCTGGACGCCTCCGGCCGCCACCTGGACGAGGAGGCGGGCGAGCTGGCCGCCGGTGCCGCGAAGGTGATGCTGGATCAGCTCTCCTGGTGGGCCGTCTCCCTGCGCGAGGCCCGCGCGGTCCGTCCGTACGGCGCGTGAGCCCGCGTTCCCGGCCGGGGCCGGCCGGTCGGCGCCGACCGGCCGGCGCTAACCGGCCGGGGGGAACACGACGACGCTCTGCGCCAGCCCGCCGTCCACCGGCAGCTTCACCCCGGTGGTGAACGTCGCCTCCGTGGCCAGGAACAGCGCCGCCCGCGCCACCTCGTCGGCCGAGCCGTGCCGCCCCATCGGCGTGGCGGCGTCGCCCAGCTCCCTGAAGTGCAGCCGCTCCTCGTCGGACATGTCGGCGATGCCCATGGTGGGGGTGTCGATGAAGCCCGGGCACACGGCGTTGACCCGGATGCCCTGCCCGACCAGCTCGGCCGCCAGCACCTGCGCGAACGCCCACACGGCGGCCTTCGACCCGGAGTAGACGCCCATGCCCGGCGCCCCCAGGGAGTCCGCGACGCTCGTGGTGAACACGATCGCCCCGCCCTCGCGTAACAGCGGGATCATCCGCTGCGCCGTGAAGAACGCCCCCTTCGCGTTGACCCCGAACTGCCGGTCGTAGGACTCCTCGGTGACCTCCGTGACCGGGCCGAGCTCCGAGACCCCGGCGTTGACGAAGAGGTAGTCGACATGGCCGAGGACTTCCTCGGCCATCGCGCCCAGCGCGGCGATGTCGTCGATGCTGGTGGTGTCGGAACGGACGACATGGGCGTGGGCGCCGAGCTCCTCCTGCGCTCTGAGCAGGTTTCTGTCGTTCAAGCCGGTCAATAACACCTCCGCCCCGCCTGCGACGAGGCGTCTGGCGATGGCCAGACCCATGCCCATGGTTCCCCCGGTGATGACGGCCTTCCTACCGTCGTAGCGAGGCCTGTCGGTGAACGCGTCCGTGGATTCGATGGAAATCGCCATGACCGTACTCTTTCGTGTCCCACTGACGCCCCGCTGCGGAAGGACTGACGGTCCACGGTCATGTCTGCCCGGCCGGGAGCGGCGCGCTGGGTTACGGTCATCGGCATGCGGTTCGGGGTGCTCGGTCCACTGACGGTGTGGGACGAGGCAGGGGATGCGGTCACGGTGCGCGAGGCGAAGGTCCGCGCGCTGCTGACGGACCTTCTGGTGCACGAAGGCCGGCCGGTCCCCACCGACCGGCTCGTCGACGACCTGTGGGGCGGCGTGCCCCCCGGCAACCCCGCCAACGCCCTCCAGGGCAAGGTCTCCCAGCTGCGCCGGGCAGTCGGCCGCGAACGCGTCGTCCACACCCCGCCCGGCTACCGGCTCCACCTGGACACCGGCGACACCGACGCCGACCGCTTCCAGGCCCTCGTCGCCCGCGCCCGGGCCGTCACCGCCCCCCGCGAGCGCGCCGCGCTGCTCACCGAGGCGCTGGGCCTGTGGCGCGGGCCCGCCTACGCCGACTTCGCCGACGCTGCGTACGTCCGCGCGGCCGCCCTGCGCCTGGAGGAACTCCGGCTGACCGCGCTGGAGGAACAGGCCGAGGCCCGGCTCGAACTGGACGAACACGGCCGTCTCGCCGGGGAGCTCACCGCGCTCGTCGCCCGCCACCCGCTGCGCGAACGGCTGCGCGCGGTCCAGATGCGCGCCCTGTACCGGGCCGGACGGCAGAGCGAGGCCCTGGCCTCCTACGCCGGGCTGCGCGAACGGCTCGCCCGCGAACTGGGCCTGGACCCGGGACCGGAGCTCACCGCCCTCCACCAGGCGATCCTCACCCAGGCCCCGGAACTCACCGGCCGGGCCCCCGCCCTGCCGTCCGGCCCGGCGGCCGTCCGCACCAACCTCCCCGCCCCCCTCACCGAACTCATCGGCCGCGAGGACGCCATGGCGGAGGTCACCACCCTGCTCCGCACCGGACGCCTGGTGACGCTCACCGGGCCGGGCGGCGTCGGCAAGACCGTCCTCGCGGTCGAGGCCGCGGGCCGGCTCGCGGGCGGCCGCCTCGACGAGGTGTGGCTGGCGGAGCTGGCCGGGCAGCACGGCGACGCCGACTCCCTGGCCGAAGTGATCGCCGGGGTCATGGGCGTACGCGACGACGGGGCGCCGCACGGCGCGCCCGCGCCGCTGTCGGCCGTGGAACGCCTCGCCCAGCGGCTGCGCGACCGGCGGGCCCTGCTGATCCTCGACAACTGCGAGCAGGTCATCGAGGCCGCCGCCGAGCTCACCGACCGGCTGCTGCGGGCCGCGCCCGGCCTGCGCGTCCTGGCCACCAGCCAGGAACCGCTGGGCCTGCCCGCCGAGACGGTGCGCTCCGTCGAACCGCTGCCGCAGGCCGACGCGGTACGGCTCTTTACGGTCCGCGCGGCCGCCGCCGCCCCCGGCTTCGTCCTGGACGACCGCAGCAAGGACGCCGTCGACGTCATCTGCCGCCGCCTGGACGGGCTCCCGCTCGCCCTGGAACTCGCCGCCACCCGCGTCCGGGCGCTGGGCGTGCGCGAACTCGCCTCACGACTGGACGACCGCTTCGGCATCCTGACGGGCCGTCGACGGGGCGCGCCGCGGCGGCAGCAGACGCTGCGGGACGTCATCGACTGGAGCTGGGGGCTGCTGACCGTCCCCGAACGGACCGTCCTGCGGCGACTGGCCGCCCACACCGACGGCTGCACGCTGGCGGCCGCCGAGGCCGTCTGCGCGGGCGAGGGCGTCGAGCGCGGGGACGTACTGGGCCTGCTGGCCCGGCTCGTCGACCGGTCCCTGGTCCTGGTGACCGACGACGACCGGGGTCCCCGCTACCGGCTGCTGGAGTCCGTCGCCGCCTACGCCACCGAGCGGCTGCGCGAGGTCGCGGACGAGACGTGCGTGCGCCGGCGGCACCTGCGCTACTACGCCGACCTCGCCGAGCGCGCCCGCCCGTATCTCCACGGCGCCGATCAGCGCGAGTGGCTGGGCCGGCTGGACGCCGAGAGCGGCAACATGCGCGCCGCGCTCGACACGGCCGTGCGCGAGGGCGCGGCGGACGAGGCCCGCCGGCTGGTGGGCTCCCTGGCCTGGTACTGGCTGCTGCGCGGCCGGCTGGGCGAGGCGCGCCGCCGGGCGGCGGCGGCCCTGTCGACCGGCGAGTCCGGCGAGATCCGCGCCGTGCACAGCGGCTTCGCGCTGCTCTCGGGCCACCGGGCCGAACCGCCGCCGTACGAGGGGCTGGACGGGCCGGGCGTCCGGTCCAGGGCCCGCTGGTTCCTGGCGTACGCCCTGTTCAACACCGGTGACCTGGCCGCCAGCGAGAAACAGACGGAGCTGGCGCTGACGGGCTTCCGGGAGCACGACGACCGCTGGGGCATCGCGGCCGCCCTCGCCCTGCGCGCCACGCACGCGATGATCCGCGGCGAGCTGGCCGCCGTCCGGCGCGACGGCGAGGCCAGCGCGGCCCTCTTCCGGGAGCTCGGCGACCGGTGGGGCCAGCTCCAGAGCGTGGCCCCGCTGGCGACCCTGGCCGAGATCGGCGGGGACTACGCACGGGCCGAACGGCTGCTGAACGACGCGCTGATCATCGCGGAGGACCTGGACCTGGCCACCGAGGTCTCCCTCCTGCTCTCCCACCTCGGCCGGGTCGCCCTGCTGACCGGCTCCCCGGGCGCGGCCCGGGCGCTGCACGAGAGGGCCCGGCGGACGGCCGTGGCCCAGGGCTTCAAGTTCGGCGAGATCCACGCCGAGCTGGGCCAGGCGCTCTCGGCCCGGCGGGAGGGGGACCTCGCCACTGCGGAAACGATTCTGCTGAAGATCCGGGACTGGTACGACGCGGTGTCGGCGGAGCCGGGCAATCCGCTGGTCCTCGACGAACTGGGCTTCGTCGCCGAGCTGCGCGGCGACGCGGTCGCGGCGTGGCTGCTGCACCGGGAGGCGCTCGACATCGCCCGGCTGATCGGCGACCCGCGCGCGATGGCCCTCCCCCTGGAGGGCCTCTCCGGCGCCGCCGCGCTCGGCGGCGACCCCGGGCTGGCCGCGCTCCTCCTGGGCGCCGCCGCGAGCGCCCGCGCCTCGGCGGGCGCCCCCCTGCCGCCCGCCGAACGCGGCGACGTCGACCGCGTCACGGCGGGCGCGCGGGCGGCCCTGGGCGAGGAAGCGTTCGCGGCCGCCTTCGACCGGGGCACCCGGCTGGGGCTGGCGGTGCTGGGGGCGCGGGTGATGCCGCGGATGCCGCTGGGGGGCGGGTAGGCCGTACGGGCTGGGGGTGGGCGGGCCTGCGCCTCGTACGGCCTAGGGGCCGGAGGGCACCGCTCCCAGTTCCGGGCTCAGGGCGTGGGCGTCCAGGCGGCGACCAGGGCGAGCAGGCCGGGGAAGCGGGCGTTGAGGTCGTCGACGCGGACGTGGCTGCGGCGCTCCAGCCCGTACTGCCGCTGACGCGTGACGCCCGCCTCGCGCAGGGCCTTGAAGTGGTGGGTGAGTGAGGACTTGGGGCGGTCCAGCCCGAACCAGCCGCACGGGTGGTCGAACTGCTCGGACTCCAGGAGGAGTTTACGGACGATCCCCATTCGCAGGGGGTCGCTGAGCGCGCCCATGACCGCCTCCAGGCGGATCTCGTGGGCTGCGGGCTCCGGGAGGGGCTCCGGCAGGCCGTCGGGGGTGGGCAGGACCTTGATGACCGTGCCGGTTCCGGCTGTTGACGTCATGACCGCTCCCTCGCAGCGTGCCGTTTTCTTGTACGAGTCTGATCGTACTGCATGCTAAGTTCGACTCGACTCGTACTGGAGCTCGCCAAGGGGGACCCCTGTGACCATCACTCGTCCTGCGCCCGTGGAAGCGGCGGCGGTTGCGGCGCCAGCCGTCGCTCCGGCCTGGTGGATCTGGCTGGCGGCCTGGCCGGTCACAGCGGTTTTCGTCCTCTCCAACGCGGCGACACCGCTGTACGGGCTGTGGCAACGCGACATCGGCTTCTCCAAGGGCACGATGACCGTCGTCTTCGCCTGCTACATCGTGGGCCTCATCGGCTCGTTGCTGGTGTCGGGCGTGGTCTCCGACCGGGTCGGCCGCAAGCCGGTGCTGCTCCCGGCGCTGGGGCTGGCGGTGCTGGCCTGCGGGATCTTCGCCACGGCCACGTCGGTGGTCGCGCTGATGCTGGCCCGTCTGCTCACGGGTGTCGCGGTCGGCGCGGTGGTCTCCGCGGGCATGGCGGCGGTGACGGACATCGCCGGCCCCGACCGCAAGCGACTCGGCGCGCTACTGGCGTCCTGCGCGATGGTGCTCGGCGCGGGCCTGGGGCCGCTGCTGGCCGGTGTGCTCTCCGAGACGCTGCCGGGCCCGACGGTGACCGTCTTCCTGGTCGAGATCGCGCTGCTCGTCGTGGCGTTCGTGACCGTGCTGCGGATGCCGGTGTCCCGGCGGCCGTCCGCTTTGGGTGAGGGTGCCTGGATCCGGCTGCCCAAGGTGCCGCGGGGCAACGGGCGTCAGCTGCTCCTCGGGATCGCGGTGTTCGCCCCCGGCATCACGTCGACATCCTTCGTGCTCTCGCTCGGCCCGTCGCTGTTGTCCGGTCTGCTGGGCACCACCAGCCGTGTGGTCGCGGGTGCGATGGCCTTCGTGATGTTCCTCGCCGCCACGGGGGTGCAGTTCGCGGTGAAGGGGCTGCGGGTGCGGGTGATTCTGCTGGGCGGGGCGGGGAGTGTCGTGGCGGGCATGGTGGCTCTCGTGGCCGCCGTGTGGACGTCGTCCGTCGTCCTCCTGGCCGCCGCCGCGATCCTTGTCGGCGCGGGTCAGGGCATGGGCCAGCTCGGCGGTCTCTCCCTGCTGAACTCCACCGTCCCCGGCGACCGCCTCGCCGAGGCGAACGCCGCCCTGAACGTGGGCGGTTACCTCCCGGCGGGCGCTCTGCCGGTCGCGGCGGGCTACTTGAGCGATGGGGTTGGACTGACGGGCGGGGCGACGACGTTCGCGGTGGTGCTTGCGGTTTTGGCGGTGGGGGGTGGGGTGGTTGTGGCCGGGGGGCGTGCGGTGCGGTGAGGTTGCGGGGTGCCCGCGAGGGGGCATTCCCCAGACCCGCCCTTTCCCCTCTTCCCGGGGTTGCCGCCCCGGCCCCCGCCCCTTGCCCCCTCCGGGGGCTGCGGCCCAGGCCTCGTGCCCACCAAGCCCTGAGCCCTCGGGCGGCCGTCGGGCCCCGCGCCCGCCCGCCCGGGCCGTGCCCGCCTGGTCCCCGCCCAGCAGGCCGCGAGCACGAGCGGGCCCCGGGGCTCGCCCCCAGGAGACACGTGGGGGCTCATCCACCCCCGCCAAAGCCCAGCCGCACGGCGTCAGGGCTCGACCACGACCTCCTGCGCCGCCGCCGTCGCATCGCCCACCAGCAGTGCCGCGTCCACCGGGACGTTCCGCTTCACCAGGGCCAGGGCGATCGGGCCCTGTTCGTAGTGGCGTGCCGAGGTCGTGATGAAGCCGAGCTGGCGGCCCTCGGGGCCGTCGGAGGCCAGGCGGACGGGGGCGCCGTGGGCCGGGAGGGAGACTTCGCTGCCGTCGAGGTGGAGGAAGACCAGGCGGCGCGGCGGCTTCCCCAGGTTGTGGACGCGGGCCACCGTCTCCTGGCCTCGGTAGCAGCCCTTCTGGAGGTGGACGGCCACGCCGATGAGGCCCAGCTCGTGGGGGATCGTCCGGTGGTCGGTCTCCAGGCCGAGCCGCGGGCGGTGGGCCTCGACGCGCAGGGCCTCGTAGGCGAGGACGCCCGCCGCCGGGCCGTGCGCGGCGGCGAAGGCCGGCAGGTCCGCGCGCGGCAGGAAGACGTCCCGGCCGTGGGACGTCTCGCGGGCCACGACGCCCTCGGGCGTCTCCGCGATCGAGCCGGCCGGCAGGTGGACCATCGCGATGTCGTCCGTCCGGTCGGCGACCTCGACCCGGTAGAAGAACTTCATGCTCTCCAGGTAGGCGATGAGCGCCTCCCGCGTGCCGGGCTCCACGTGGATCCAGGTCGTCTCACCGTCGTCGACCAGATACAGGGCGTGCTCGATGTGGCCGTGCGGGGAGAGGATCAGGGCCTCCGTGGCCTGCCCCGCCGGGAGCTCGCTCACGTGCTGGGTGACGAGCAGGTGCAGCCAGCTCAGCCGGTCGGAGCCGGTGACGGTCAGGACGTCCCGGTGCGAGAGGTCCACGAAACCGGTTCCGCCGGCGAGCGCGCGCTGTTCGCGGAACAGGTCGCCGTAGTGCGCGGCGACCCCTTCGTCGGGCCCCTCGGCGGGGACGGCGCCGGGCAGCGACAGCAACGGGCTCTTCGATTGACGCAGCATGAGGCCAAGCCTACGGCGCGGCGTCCGGCGCCTTCGAGGAGCAGTCGGCGCACCGGCCGAAGATCGCGAAGTGCTTCATGTCCGTCTCGAAGCCGAAGGTCTCGCGGAGCTTCGCGGTGAAGTCCGCCGCGACCGCCAGGTCGGCCTCGACGACACCGGTGCAGTCCCGGCACACGAGGTGTATGTGGTCGTGCCGGTCGGCGAGGTGGTAGGTCGGCGCCCCGTGCCCGAGATGGGCATGGCTGACCAGCCCCAGCTCCTCCAGCAGCTCCAGCGTCCGGTAGACCGTCGAGATGTTCACCCCGCCCGCGGTCCTGCGGACCTCGGTGAGGATGTCGTCCGGCGTCGCGTGTTCGAGCCGGTCCACGGCTTCCAGGACGAGCTGGCGCTGCGGGGTCAGCCGGTAGCCGCGCTTACGGAGGTCGCTCTGCCAGTCGGTGTCCACCACGCTCCCAGTCTAGGCAGCGTCACGCGCCCCGTACCCCCTTCAGATATCCGGCGAGCGCGGCGATGGCCGACGGATTGCGGGGGCTTTCGACGAGATCGACGTAATCGAGGACGAAAACCCGGTCGTTCTTGATGGCGGAGACCCCCGCGAGCGGCGGGTAGGACATCAGGAACTTCTTCTTCTCCTCCGCGCTCACGGCCCCGTAGTTGTTGATCACGATGACCTCGGGGTCCCGCTCCACGACCGTCTCCCAGCCGACCGTCACCCAGGAGTCCTTGAGGTCCTTCATCACATGGTCGCCGCCCGCCTTGGCGATGATGTCGTGCGGCCCGGCGAAGGCCCCGGCGGTCAGCGGCTTGTCCTTGCCGTCGTCGTAGAGGAAGACCCGCGGCGCCCGGCCGTCCTTCGGCACCGCCGCCTGGGCGTCGGCGACCTGCTTCTTGAAGCCGTCGACGAGCTTCCGTGCCCGGTCCTCGACGTCGAAGACCTTCCCGAGCGTCTCCAGGTCGGTGTAGAGCGCCTCCAGCGGCGGCATCACCCCGCGCGACGCGCCCGTCCCGCCGTTGTGGCAGGACTCGGTGAGGACGTACGAGCCCACGCCGACCTTCTTCAGCGCCTCCGGGGTGAAGCCGTTCCCCTCGCCGAAGCCGTAGTTCCAGCCCGCGAAGACCAGATCCGCCTTGGCGTCGAGGACGAGCTCCTTGTTGATCTCCTTCTTCGACAGCCACTTCGCCCTGTCGTAGCCGCTCTTCCAGGGTGCGGCTCCCTTGTCGTCCCTGCTCGTGCGGTAGTCGGGCGCCACATAGCCGGCCATGTGGTCCTCCAGGCCCAGCGCGAACATGATCTCGGCTATCCCGACGTCATTGGTCACCACGCGCTCCGGTGCCTTGTCGTACGTCGTCTTCACGCCACAGTTGGAGATCGTCACCGGGTAGTGGCCGCCGGCCGCCGCCTTCGACTGTTTGCCGTCGGGAGCTTCCGAAACCTTGGCGCCACAGCTCGTGAGGGTGATGGCGGTGAGGACGGCGAGGGTGATGCGGGCGGTTCGCATGCGGGGTTCCTTACGGGAGGCGGTCGAAGAGCAGCTGCGGGGCGCCGGAGACCGGGTGCGGCACGCGGTGCGCCCGTACGCCGAAGACCTCGGCCAGCAGCTCGGCGGTCAGCACGGAGTGCGGCGGCCCGGACGCGACGACGCGCCCACCGGCGACGACGTACAGCGCGTCGCAGTACCCGGCGGCGAGATTGAGGTCGTGCAGCGCGGCCAGCACCGTCACCCCCGATTCGCGCACCAGCGACAGGACCTCCAGCTGCTGGGCGATGTCCAGGTGGTTCGTCGGCTCGTCCAGGACGAGCACCTTCGGCTCCTGGGCCAGCGCCCGCGCGATCAGCACCCGCTGCTTCTCGCCCCCGGACAGCGACAGGAAGCCCCGCCCGGCCAGGTGCGAGGCGCCCGTCCGTGCCAGCGCCGCCGCGCACACCTCGGCGTCCGCCGCCGTGGCCCGGCCGCCCGGGCCCTGGTGCGGCAGCCGGCCCATGGCCACGACCTCGGCGGCCGTGAAGTCGAACTCGCTGCCCGACTCCTGCGGCAGCGCCGCCAGCCGCCGCGCCCCCTCGCGGGCGGGGAGCGCGTGGAGATCGTCGCCGTCCAGCAGCACCCGCCCGGCGGCCGGCCGCAGCGCGCGGTAGACGCAGCGCAGCAGCGTGGACTTGCCACTGCCGTTCGGCCCCACCAGCCCCACGAACTGCCCGCTGCCCGCCCTCAGCTCGATGTCCTCCACCAGCCGCGCACCCGCGATGTCGACCGCGAGCCCCTCGATGTCGACCCGCATCACGACCCCCCGAAGACATAGCCGCGCCGCCGCATCAGCAGTACGAAGCAGGGCACCCCGATCAGCGCGGTGATCACCCCGACCGGCAGCTCCACCGGCGCCAGCAGCAGCCGGGAGACGACGTCCACCCACAGCAGGAGCACCGCGCCCATGAGCGGCGCAACGGCCAGCACCCGGCGGTGGTCGGCGCCGACGAGCATGCGGGTGACGTGCGGGACCATCAGCCCCACGAAGCCGATCGCTCCGCTGACGGCCACGACGGCCCCGGTGACCGCGGCCGTCACCACGAACAGCACCCGCCGCAGCCGCTCGGCGTCCACGCCCAGCGTGGCGGCGGTCTCGTCGCCCATGGCCAGCGCGTTCAGCCGCGGTGCCGACCACAGCAGATACCCGGTCCCGGCCAGCACCACGGCCGCCGCGATCGGCACGGACGACCAGGTGGCCCCGCCCAGGCTGCCCAGCAGCCACATCATGGCCGAGCGCGCCGCCTCGCCCCGGTCGGCGCTGAACACCATGAGCGTGGTGATCGCGGAGAAGCCGTAGTACATCGCGCTGCCGGTCAGCACCAGCCGCAGCGGCGTCAGCCCGTGCCGGGTGCGCGCCGCCGCGTAGACGAGCGCCATCGCGGCCAGCGCGGAGGTGAACGCGGCACCGGACAGCGCCCACACGCCGAGCGAGCCCAGCGCCCCGAAGAGCAGCACGGCGTTGGCGCCGACGGCGGCGCCGGAGGAGATGCCGAGGACGAACGGGTCGGCGAGGGCGTTGCGCACCATCGCCTGCACGCCCACTCCGATGGCCGACAGCCCCGCGCCGACGACGGCGGCCAGCAGGGCGCGCGGGAAGCGCAGCTCCCAGACGATCGTGTACGCCGGTACCTCGTCCGGTGCGATGGTCCCGCCGCTCAGCCCCGCCCACAGATGGCGCGTCGTCTGGCCCCAGCCGACGCCGGACGCGCCGAGCGCCACACAGCACAGCAGGGAGACGAGGAGGGCGGCGGAGAGGGCGGCCAGGAGGGGTGGCAGGGGGAGCCTGCGGGGGTGCGCCACGGGCGGTACGCCTTCGCCTCGGGCCGTGGCTCCGCGCGCGAAAGCGTTAAACGTAGACGCTGTAAACGCGTACGGGTGTCCCCTCGCAGTCCACGGCGAGTGTGCTGGGAACCGCGCCGCCGCGGGTGATCGGGCTCGCGGAAGGCCCCGGAAAGGGCCTTCCGCCTACCGTTGCGGGTCAGCGCCGGAATTCGACCGGACTTCCCCCGCGGGGCGCGAAAGAGGTTACTTTTCCTCGGGCTTGTACGGCGTGCCGTCGGGGTTGAAGAAGGAGACGCCGTCCGGCAGGTCGTCGGGCAGGTTGCGCGCCCAGTCCTGGAGGTCCGCCGGGACCTTCTTCAGCTGCGCCGACATGTACGGGCGCAGCGGCACCTCGGGGGTGGCCTTCTCGCCGACCCACATCAGGTCGCCCTTGACGTAGCCGTAGAGGCGCTTGCCGCCCGAGTACGGGCCGGAGGCGGCGGTCCGCGCGACGGCGTCCGTCGCGATGTCGATCTGCGGCTTCTGGTCGGCCAGCTCGCCGTACCAGACCTCGACGACACCGGTGTCGCGGATCATGACGATCTCGACCTTGCGGTTCCTGTCGATCCGCCAGTAGCCGGTCTCGGTCTCCAGCGGCTTGACCGGCTTGCCGGCGGCGTCCAGCACCCAGGAGCGCGAGACGTACTCGAGGAAGTCCCGGCCGTCGTGGCTGAAGACGACTTCCTGCCCGAAGTTGCACTTCTCGGCGCCGGGGAAGTCATGGACGCCCGCGCCCTCCCACGTGCCGAGGAGGAACGCCAGGGGGACCAGGTCGGGGTGAAGGTCGGACGGAATCTCGATCATGGGCTCAGGCGATCTGTAGGCGGTGCGGACAAAGGGGTCAGCGCTGGCCCTGGTACAGCTTCTTCCAGGTCAGGCCCGCGAAGGCCATGACGCCGACGGCGACCAGTACCAGCAGGGTGGTGAAGAAGCCTTCAAGCACGAGCGCGCTCCTCGGTCGGGATGGAGATCAAATGTCGGTACGGACCGGACAGGAGTCTAGTCGGCCGCCTCGGGGACGGCGCTGTGAGGTCGGCCGCCCCGCCGTCCTAGAGTGACGGGCATGGCGAACGCGAAGAAGCTCGTGATCAAGGTGACGGCGGGCGCGGACGCGCCCGAGCGGTGCTCGCAGGCGTTCACGGTGGCCGCCGTGGCCGTGGCCAGCGGTGTCGAGGTGTCGCTGTGGCTGACGGGGGAGTCGTCGTGGTTCGCGCTGCCCGGGCGCGCCGCGGAGTTCGAGCTGCCGCACGCGGCGCCGCTGCCGGACCTCATCGACGGGATCCTCGCCGGGGGCGGGATGATCACGCTGTGCACGCAGTGCGCGGCGCGGCGCGGGATCGAGGAGAAGGACCTGATCGAGGGCGCCCGGATCGCGGGCGCGCAGGTGTTCGTCAGCGAGGCGATGGCGGACGGCACGCAGGCGCTCGTCTACTGATCCGCCGGACCTTAACCGGGTTAATCGCGGCCCCAGGGGTCGCGTGGCCCCTGACGGCGCTTGCCGTCCAGCTCGTCCCACCACTCGTCCGACTTCTCGTCGCCCGACGGATCGTCCCACCAGCGGTCCTCGGGCCCCCGGCGGTTCGCGACGATGGCCGCGACCGGCGGGATGACCATGGCGAAGAGGCACAGCCCCACGGCCGCCGGCACCGACCACAGGCGCACGACGGCCCATGCCATGACGAAGAGGAAGATGCAGGTCCCCATCATGGCGAAGTAGAGGTGCTTACGCCTCGCGTACACGCTTTCACGGTACGACCGTGGGGCGCTCTGCGCGAAGGGCGCGAGGGGTGCGCGAAGGGCCGCACCCCCCACAAGGCGTCCAACCCCGGGGTGCGGCCCTTCGAGTCTCGTGGCCGTTCGAGCGGCCGGCCTCAGACGGCGATGACGACCTCCGCCAGCGCGCCCTTCTCGGTGAGCACGACCTTGCGGTCGGCCGTGGCGCCCGGGACGAGCGCGCGGACCGTCCACGTGCCCTCGGCGGCGTAGAAGCGGAACTGTCCGGTCGCGGACGTGGGCACCTCCGCCGTGAAATCGCCGTGCGAGTCCAGGAGCCGGACGTAGCCGGCGACGGGCTCGCCGTCGCGGGTCACCGAGCCCTGGATGGTGGTCTCACCGGCCTTGGCGGTCGAGGCGTCGGGGCCGCCTGCTTTCGCTCCACACATGTGCGTTCCTTTCCGTTGGCGCGGGAGGCTCAGTTGCCGGTGCCGAGCTCGATCGGCACGCCGACCAGGGAGCCGTACTCGGTCCAGGAGCCGTCGTAGTTGCGGACGTTCTGCTGTCCGAGCAGCTCGTGGAGGACGAACCAGGTGTGCGCCGAGCGCTCGCCGATGCGGCAGTAGGCGATGGTGTCCTTGGCGAGGTCCACGCCCGCGCCCCGGTAGAGCTCCGTGAGCTCGTCGTCGGACTTGAACGTGCCGTCGTCGTTGGCCGACTTCGACCACGGGATGTTGCGCGCGGTCGGGACGTGGCCCGGGCGCTGCGACTGCTCCTGCGGGAGGTGCGCCGGGGCGAGCAGCTTGCCGCTGAACTCGTCGGGGGAGCGCACGTCGACGAGGTTGAGCTCGCCGATGGCGGCCAGGACGTCGTCGCGGAAGGCGCGGATGGACGCGTCCTGCGGCTGCGCGCGGTAGTCGGTCCGCGGGCGCTCGGGCACCTCGGCGACGAGGTCGCGGGAGTCGAGCTCCCACTTCTTGCGGCCGCCGTCGAGGAGCTTCACGTCCTGGTGGCCGTAGAGCTTGAAGTACCAGTAGGCGTAGGACGCGAACCAGTTGTTGTTGCCGCCGTAGAGGACGACGGTGTCGTCGTTGGCGATGCCCTTCTCGGACAGCAGCTTCTCGAAGCCGGCCTGGTCGACGAAGTCACGGCGGACCGGGTCCTGAAGGTCGGTCTTCCAGTCGATCCGGATGGCGGTCTTGATGTGGTTCTTGTCGTACGCGGACGTGTCCTCGTCCACCTCGACGATGACGGTCTTGGGGTGGGCTTCGTCGATGCGGGCCTGGACCCAGTCGGCGTCCACCAGGACGTCACTGCGGCTCATGCTGATCTCCTCCGGGGCGGTTGCTGGCGTGCCGGTGCGCGGCGCGTGCGCGTGGTGCGGTGAGCGGGTACGCGGCACCGCGCGGCGAGTGGAGCGGTGGTGCGGGGAGGCGGCCGAGGGGCCGGAAAGGGGTCCGTTAAACGGTCCCCGTCAGACACGGCGACACAGCATGGCGGCAACACGGCACAGGTCCACTGCCCGCCGCTTGGTGAGATCCGCCTGTCGCTTCATAAGGGGGATCGTAGGGAGGGGCGGGAGCCCTGTCACCGGGGTGCCGGATAATGAGACAAAAAATCCCACATGTTGGGATCGGAATCTTCGCGGAAGGCTCGCCGGCCCCCGTCCGGCCCTTTCATGGGCTCGCGTGGACTGATGTGCGGACGGGGGTGTCTCGTACAGTGGACGGGGGTCTCAGCCCGTCAGGTTGACGTCGGTGCCGGTGAGGGTGATGTCGATGCCGTTCGGCGTGGCGACGACCGTGTCGAGCTTGATGCCCCTGGGCAGGCCCGTGATCTTCCGGTCGAAGTCGGTCTTCTCGCGGATCTTCCGCTCCAGACCGGGGATGCCCTGCGCGGGGACCTCGTTGGCCCGGACGCGGACGGTGTCGCCGTTCACGACCGTCACGGTGGAGATCACGCTCTGCTGCGACGTCTGGCCCATGACGGTGACCTTGCCGGAGACCTTCACCTGGTTGCCGCCGGTGGTCTCCTTGCCGCCGTAGCCGACGGTGGCGTCGGGGTCGCCGGTGGCCTTGGTCAGCTCCTCGTAGGTGAGGTGCGCGGTGCCGGACGCGCGGCCGGCGGTGGCGGAGGTGTAGCTGCTGTCGACGCGGACGTCGTGCAGGGTGGCGTCGAAGCCGCTCACCGTGATGGAACGGTCGCCCGCGCCGGCGGTGACGCCGCCGTCGAGCTTGATCTGGACCTCGTCGAGCCGCGAGCTCGCGACCTGGGTGAGGAAGGGGAACCCCTTGATGGAGACGTCCGGGGTGCCGGAGAGGCCCTGGCTGCTGCGGATCTTGTCGGCTACCTGGTTCTCGGCGAAGTAGACGGCCGCACGGTCGGCGCCTATGAACAGGGCCGCCAGGATTATGGCGGCGATCAGGAGCCTGCGTATCGCGCGCATCGGTTCGTTCGTCCCCCACTCTTGGTCAGGCTTTCCCGTGAGCCTAACCGGGTGAGGGCGGTGGGTGGCAGGGCCGGGTGTCACCGGTCTGTAACCGTTTGGGGGGTCTTACCCCAAAAAACGCCGGACAGGCTGAAATCAGCCCGTCCGGCGTTCGAGGACCGGGGGTCCGGGGGCGGAGCCCCCGAAGTTCCCTACCCCAGCGCCCGCCCCAGCACGTACACCGCCGGCGCCGCCAGCGCCAGCGGCAGCGCCACGCCCGCCGTCAGGTGGACGAAGCGGGAGGGGTAGTCGTAGCTGGCGACCCGCAGGCCGGCCAGGGCGCAGACGCCGGCCGCCAGGCCGAGCAGCGCGGCCGACGCGCCGAAGCCGGTCAGCTGGCCGCCCGCGATGCCCGCGCCCGTCGCGGCGATCAGCGCGACGACGGGGGCGGCTACCGAGGGCAGCGGCAGGGCGCGGGCCAGGACGGCCGCGGCCACGCCGAGCGCGCCGATCACCACCGCGTCGGAGTCGGCCGCCAGGTGGGCGCCCGCCATGACGGCCAGGGCCGACGAGGCGGTGGCCGCCGTCAGTCCGTAGAGCCGCTCGTCCGGCGCGGCGTGGCTGCGCAGCTGGAGGACGACGACCAGCAGGATCCATACGCCGAGGGTGCCGAGGAGGACCGTCGGCGCCTTGGCCGTGTCGGTGGCCAGCAGGCCGATGTCGGCGGCCACGCCGCCGAGGAAGGCCAGCGCGATGCCCTGCCGGGCGGGCCACATGCCGTTCAGCCGGAACCAGCCCGCCGCCGTCACCGCCTGGAGCAGCACCACGGGCACGGCCAGCGCGGGCCGCCCCAGCGGCGCCACGGCGGCCAGCAGCCCGGCGAGCGCGGCGGTGATCAGCGCCGGCTGGAGACCGGGCGACACGATCTGCGCGCGGCCCTCCGCCTTCGCCTTCTCGGCCGCGGTCATCGGCCGCTCGGCCACCTCACCGGCGACCGGCGCCGACGCCGTCACGACCACGCCCTCCGGACGGGGCACCGGCAGCGCCCCGGCTCCGGCCCCGGCTCCGGCGGGCTCGTAGCCGCCGGACGGCTGCTGCCGGTCCCAGGACGACGCCGCGTCATCGCCGCCGCCCGTCGGCCACGACGCGTCGTACGCGGGCGCGGGCGTGGCCGGGGCCGCGGGGGCCTGCTCCCGGCTCTCGTCGAGCGGCTGCTGCCAGGTGTGGGTCTCCCAGGTCTGGGTCTGCCAGGTCTGGGTGTGCGGCTCGTCGTGCTGCTGGTAGTCCTGCTGGGCCTGCGGCCACGCGGCGGGCTGCTGGTGCGACGCGTGCTGGTGCTGGGCTTGCTGGTGCTGCGCGTGCTGCTGCGCGTCGTAGCCGTAGCCGTACGCCGACGACCCGTCAGCCTGCCCGGCCTGTCCGTCCGGCCCCTGGTCGTACGAACCGTAGCCCTGCTGCGGCTGCTCGTACTGCGGGTACTGCCCGTGCTGGTCGTACCGGTCATAGGGATTGCGGTGGTGCTGTTCGCTCATGCTGCCGGGTCACCCTCCTGCGAAGGGCGGGAGCACCTCGACCGTGCCGCCCTCGGTCAGTCGGACCGTCGAGTGGTCGCGCGTGCCGACGGGGTCACCGTTCACGAGGAACGAGCAGCGGGCGAGCACCCGCGCGAACTCCGGCGCCGCTTCGTGCGCCCGCCGGGCCGCGACCAGCGCGTCCGCGAGCGTGCGCGCGGCGTACGGCTCCTCGGCCGTGCCCGCGGCGGCCTTGGCCGCGGCCCAGTACCGGATCGTGCCGGCCGGAGGTTCCGGCGGCCCCGGCTGTGCCGGCAGTGATGCCGGACGAGCCGTGTGTGTCGTCGCCACGGCGACCCCTTTCGGTTTCTTGCCGCCTCCATGATGACGGGTGCCGGGCCCGGCATGTCCCCGCCCGGTAAAGGAGAGGCCCCATCGAGAGGTGCTCGCATAGGCTTCTTGTGTGTTGGTGCGACTTCTACGGTCGTCTTTGCGGCCCTACTCCGGAGCGATCGCGCTGATCGTGCTCTTGCAGCTCGTTCAGACCCTCGCCACCCTCTACCTCCCCAATCTCAACGCGGACATCATCGACAAGGGTGTCGTCAAAGGCGATACCGGATACATCCTGAGCACCGGCGGGCTGATGCTCGCCGTGACCCTCGTGCAGATCGTCTGCGCCATCGGCGCGGTGTACTACGGCGCCCGGACGGCCATGGCGGTCGGCCGGGATCTCCGCGCCGCGGTCTTCGACCGGGTCCAGTCCTTCTCCGCGCGTGAGGTGGGGCAGTTCGGGGCGCCCTCGCTGATCACCCGCACGACCAATGACGTCCAGCAGGTCCAGATGCTGACCCTGATGGCGTTCACGCTGATGGTGTCGGCGCCGATCATGTGCGCGGGCGGCATCGTCCTGGCCGTCCAGCAGGACGTGCCGCTGTCCGCGCTGCTGCTGGTGATCGTCCCGGTCCTGGCGGCCATCGTGGGCGTGATCATCTGGCGGATGCGGCCGGTGTTCCGCGGGGTGCAGGCCCGTATCGACACGGTCAACCGGGTGCTGCGCGAGCAGATCGCGGGCATCCGCGTCATCCGCGCGTTCGTCCGCGACGACCACGAGCGGAAACGATTCCGGAACGCCAACGCCGAGCTGATGGACGTCTCGCTGCGCGCGGGCCGGCTGATGTCGCTGATGTTCCCGTCCGTGATGCTGGTCGTGAACCTGTCCTCGATCGCCGTCGTGTGGTTCGGCGGTCACCGCATCGGGGACGGCGGCATGGAGATCGGCGCGCTCACGGCGTTCATCAGCTATCTGATGCAGATCCTGATGTCGATCATGATGGCCACCTTTATGTTCATGATGGTGCCGCGCGCCGAGGTCTGCGCCGAGCGCATCCAGGAAGTCCTGACCACCGAGTCCAGCGTGGCGCCGCCCGCCGTCCCGGTGACCGAGCTGCGGGGGCGCGGTCACCTGGAGCTGCGCGCCGTGGAGTTCGGCTACCCGGGCGCCGAGGAGCCGGTGCTCCGGGACGTCTCCCTGGTGGCCCGGCCCGGCGAGATCACGGCCGTCATCGGCTCCACGGGCAGCGGCAAGTCGACCCTGCTGGGCCTCATCCCCCGGCTGTTCGACGCCACCGGGGGCGCCGTCCTCGTCGACGGCGTGGACGTACGGGAGCTGGAGCCTGCCGCGATGTCGGAGGCCGTGGGGCTCGTCCCCCAGAAGCCGTACCTCTTCTCCGGCACCGTCGCCTCCAACCTTCGCTACGGACGCCCCGACGCGACCGACGAGGAGCTGTGGCAGGCGCTGGAGACAGCGCAGGCCCGTGAATTCGTCACGGCCATGGAGGGGATGCTGGAGGCGCCGATCTCCCAGGGCGGCACCAATGTCTCCGGCGGTCAGCGGCAGCGCCTGGCGATCGCGCGGGCCCTGGTCCGCAAGCCGGAGATCTACCTCTTCGACGACTCCTTCTCCGCCCTCGACTACGCGACGGACGCCCGGCTGAGGGCCGCGCTGTCGCGTGAGACCGGGGACGCGACGGTGGTGATCGTCGCGCAGCGGGTGTCGACCATCCGCGACGCCGACCGCATCGTGGTCCTCGACGAGGGCCGGGTCGTCGGCACGGGCACCCATACCGAACTGATGGGGACGAACGAGACCTACCGGGAGATCGTTCTCTCCCAGCTCACCGAGGAGGAGGCGGCGTGACGTCCCTCGAGAAGCCCGCCGCGCCCACCGCCGGCGGCCCGGACGGAAAGTCCGGCGGCCCGGACGGCAAACCTGGCGGCCCGGACGGAACACCCGGCGGACCGAGCGGCAAGCCCGGGGGCGGTCCCGCCGCCCCCCAGCGCAGAGGCCCCGCGCCCGCCGTCGGCATAGCCCGCTTCATGGGCGGCCAGCCCACCGAGAAGTCCATGGACTTCGCCGGCTCCGGCCGCCGCCTCCTGGCCCGGCTGCGCCCCGAGCGGGCGGTCGTCGCCATCGCCCTGGCGCTCGGCGTGGCCAGCGTGGGGCTGGCCGTCATCGGCCCCAAGGTCCTCGGCCACGCCACCGACCTGATCTTCGCCGGTGTCGTCGGCGCCGGGCTGCCGGCCGGCGCCACCAAGGCCGAGGTCCTGGCCCGGATGCGGCAGCAGGGCAACGGCAAGATCGCCGACGTGCTCTCCGGCGTGGACTTCGTCCCGGGCCACGGCATCGACTACGGCGCCATCGGCACGGTGCTGCTGTGGGTGACGCTGATCTACGTGGGCTCGTCCCTCTTCCAGCTCGTCCAGGCCCGCATCGCCACGAACGTCGTCCAGAAGGCCGTGTTCCGGCTGCGCGAGGAGGTCGAGGAGAAGCTCGGCCGGCTGCCGCTGAGCTACTTCGACAAGCAGCAGCGCGGCGAGGTCCTCTCCCGGGCCACCAACGACATCGACAACATCGCGCAGACCCTCCAGCAGACCCTCAGCCAGATCATGGCCTCCCTGCTGACGATCGTCGGCGTGCTGGCGATGATGTTCTGGATCTCCTGGCTGCTGGCCCTGGTCGCCCTGGTGACCGTGCCGGTGTCGATCATCGTCGCCACCCGGATCGGCAAGCGGGCACAGCCGCAGTTCGTCGCGCAGTGGAAGTCCACGGGCAAGCTCAACGCCCACATCGAGGAGATGTACACCGGCCACTCGCTGGTGAAGGTCTTCGGCCGCCAGAAGGAGTCCGCCGAGACCTTCCGCAAGGAGAACGACGAGCTCTACGAGGCCGGGTTCAAGGCACAGTTCATCTCGGGCCTGATCCAGCCCGCGATGATGTTCATCGGCAACCTCAACTACGTGCTCGTCGCCGTGGTCGGCGGTCTGCGCGTGGCGACCGGTTCGCTGTCGATCGGTGACGTCCAGGCGTTCGTGCAGTACTCGCGCCAGTTCAGCCAGCCGCTGACCCAGGTGGCCTCCATGGCCAACCTGGTCCAGTCCGGTGTGGCCTCGGCCGAGCGCGTCTTCGAGCTGCTGGACGCGGAGGAGCAGTCCACCGACCCGGTGGACGCGCGCCGTCCGGACCACGTACGCGGCGAGGTCGCCTTCGAGAAGGTCTCCTTCCGCTACGAGCCCGACCGCCCCCTCATCGAGGACCTCTCGCTGACGGTCCGGCCCGGCCAGACCGTCGCCATCGTCGGCCCGACCGGCGCCGGCAAGACCACCATGGTCAATCTGCTGATGCGGTTCTACGAGGTCAACGGCGGACGCATCACGCTCGACGGCGTCGACGTCGCCCAGATGTCCCGTGAGGAGCTGCGCTCCCACATCGGCATGGTCCTCCAGGACACCTGGCTCTTCGGCGGCACGATCGCGGAGAACATCGCCTACGGCGCCCCCGAGGGCGTCTCCATGGACAAGATCGTGGAGGCGGCGAAGGCCACCCACGTCGACCGCTTCGTCCGTACGCTGCCCGACGGCTACGAAACGGTGATAGACGAGGAAGGTTCCAACGTCAGCGTCGGCGAGAAGCAGCTGATCACCATCGCGCGGGCCTTCCTCGCCGAGCCGGAGATCCTCGTCCTCGACGAGGCCACCAGCTCCGTCGACACCCGCACCGAGGTGCTGATCCAGCAGGCCATGGGCCGGCTGCGGACCGGGCGCACCAGCTTTGTGATCGCCCACCGGCTCTCGACCATCCGGGACGCGGACGTGATCCTGGTGATGGAGTCCGGCCGGATCGTGGAGCAGGGCACCCACGACTCGCTGCTGGCGACGGGCGGGGCGTACGCCCGGCTGTACGAGGCGCAGTTCGCGGAGCCGGTCGCGGAGGCGTAACGGCATCGGGGCGCGCGCCGTCGTGGCGGCGCGCGCCCCGGCGCGTGCTCCCATGCGCCGTCTGTGCCTCATCGCACCCCCATCCGGCCGTCCGCCGGCCGGTGGGTGCGCGAGACTGGACGGTGCGGGACGCCCCGTCCCGCGACCGCCGCGCCGGACGCCGCCCCACTGCCGTCCGCTGTCAAGAGTGCGATGCGATGACCACTCGAAGTGACCGACGAAACACAAGCTCATGCAAAATCGTCCGCGCCGTCGAAAGTCGGGTGGGTTATTCTGCTGCGCAGAGAGGATCCGGGCAGAGTGGCCCCCGGGTCCTTTTGTGCATTCGGACGACGAGCAGTGCCCCAACCGTCCTCGCAGGGACCGAGGAGGAACCGACGTAATGGGCGAGCGAAGCGCACGACAAGAGAGCGCGACCCCGACGGGTCGTACGAGTATGAGTACGAGTACGAGCCGTATGAGGACCCGGGCGGGTGGTTGCCGATGAGCTCCCTGCTCCTCCTGACCAATGCCCTCCAGCCCTCGACCGAGGTGCTGCCGGCGCTCGGTCTGCTGCTGCACAGCGTGCGTGTGGCACCCGCCGAGGGCCCGGCCCTCGTGGACACCCCCGGGGCCGACGTCATACTGATCGACGGCCGCCGTGACCTGCCCCACGTCCGCAGCCTCTGCCAGCTGCTGCGCTCCACCGGACCGGGCTGTCCGCTGCTCCTCGTCGTCACCGAGGGCGGCCTCGCCGCCGTCACCGCCGACTGGGGCGTCGACGACGTCCTCCTCGACACGGCGGGCCCCGCCGAGGTCGAGGCGCGGCTGCGGCTGGCCATGGGACGCCAGCAGATCTCCATGGACGACAGCCCGATGGAGATCCGCACCGGCGACCTCTCCGTGGACGAGGCCACCTACAGCGCCAAGCTCAAGGGCCGGGTCCTGGACCTGACCTTCAAGGAATTCGAGCTGATCAAATACCTCGCGCAGCACCCCGGCCGGGTCTTCACCCGCGCCCAGCTCCTCCAAGAGGTCTGGGGCTACGACTACTTCGGCGGTACGCGCACGGTGGACGTCCACGTCCGGCGGCTGCGCGCCAAGCTGGGCCCCGAGCACGAGTCCTTGATCGGCACCGTCCGGAACGTGGGCTACCGGTTCGTGCTGCCGGAGAAGCTGGAGAAGGCCGAGAAGGCGGAGAAGGGGAAGGCCGAGTCCTCGGGCTCCTCCTCGTCCACCGCCTCCGCCGGGAGGCAGGCGCCGGAGCGGTCGCCGAACGGCTCACGGAACGGGTCGCGGGACGGGTCGAACAGTGCCCCTCTTAGTGACCGAACCGAGGCCGTTCGCCCGGTGAAACGGTAGGTGGACCCGCGTAGACTGCCGCGCGTGGCCAAGGTGACGCGGGACGATGTGGCAAGGCTTGCGGGGACGTCGACCGCGGTCGTCAGCTACGTCATCAACAATGGACCGCGCCCGGTGGCACCGGCGACGCGGGAGCGAGTGCTGGCCGCGATCAAGGAGCTGGGGTACCGGCCCGACCGGGTCGCCCAGGCGATGGCCTCACGACGGACGGACCTCATAGGCCTGATCGTCCCGGACGCGCGCCAGCCCTTCTTCGCGGAGATGGCGCACGCGGTCGAGCAGGCGGCGGCCGAGCGCGGGAAGATGGTCCTCGTCGGGAACTCCGACTACCTCGACGAGCGCGAAGTGCACTACCTGCGCGCCTTCTTGGGCATGCGTGTCTCCGGCCTGATCCTGATCAGCCAGGGCCCCAGCGAGACCGCCGCCATGGAGATCGACGCCTGGGACGCCCGGATCGTCCTGATGCACCGTCGGCCCGACGCGATCGACGACGTGGCCGTCGTGACCGACGACGTCGGCGGCGCCCAGCTCGCCACGCGCCACCTCCTGGAGCACGGCCACCCGTACGTCGCCTGCCTCGGCGGCACGGAGGTGACGCCGGCCGTAGGGGACCCGGTCACCGACCACGTCGAGGGCTGGCGGCGCGCGATGCGCGAGGCCGGGCTGTCCCTGGAGGGCCGGCTCTTCCAGGCCCCCTACAACCGCTACGACGCGTACAAGGTCGCCCTGGAGCTCCTCTCCCGCCCCGACCGGCCGTCGGCCCTGATGTGCGCCACCGACGACCAGGCCATCGGC
Organism: Streptomyces hesseae; assembly: GCF_031845785.1. NCBI lineage: Bacteria > Bacillati > Actinomycetota > Actinomycetes > Kitasatosporales > Streptomycetaceae > Streptomyces > Streptomyces hesseae. Next base: position 67,382 of record NZ_JAVRFI010000019.1, on the reverse strand, counting down.
GTGCTGCGGGCCGCCCGCGAGCTGCGCATCGACGTGCCGGGCGAGCTGGCCGTCGCCGCCTTCGACGATGTGAAGGAAGCGGCGCTGACGGACCCGCCGCTCACCACCGTCGCCTCCGACCGCCAGGCGATGGCCCGCGCGGCGGTCGACCTCGTCCTCGACGACAGCCTCCGCTTCGCGGGCTCGCGGCGCGAGCGCTTGAAGCAGTTCCCGTCCCGCCTGGTAATCCGCCGCTCCTGCGGCTGTGGGTAACCGGCGGTTGTGGGCAATCGTCCCGCAGGGCGGGACGGGTGGGCACAACCCGGACGACGGCCCGCACCACGGCGGGTGCCCCCGGGCTGCGGCACGGTGAGGATTCCGCCGGACCCTCGCCGTACGGGCCGCTCACCGTCGCGGCGGGAGGAATCTGGGACCCGGCATCCTTATGCCAGGTGAACAGGGTTCTGCACCCCTTCTCAGCCCGTCCTCAGACTCCTCTCATCATCGCGGCGCACAGTCATACCCATGACGGAAACCCCCCGCCCCGGCGGCCCCCAGGACCCTGGCCAGTACCCCGCGCCCCCGGCGCACCCCCCGTACGCCCAGTTCGGCGCCCCCGCGCCCGAGGGCGCGCCCACCCCGTCCTACCCCGCATCCCACCGCGCCCGCGCCAAGCGCCCGATCGCGCTGCTCGCCGCCGCGGCGATCGTCGCGGCCGTGGTCGGCGGCGGGTCGGCGGCCCTCGTCGGAGAGCTGACCAGCGGGCGCGGCGGGGACAGCAGCCAGTCCACCCCCGTCCAGAACGCCTCCGTCAAGGGCACCGGCGTCTCGGCCGTGGCCAACGCCCTCAGCCCCAGCATCGTCGAGATCAAGGCGACGACCGCCTCCGGCCAGTCCACCGGCTCCGGCGTGATCATCAGCGGCGACGGTGAAGTGATCACCAACAACCACGTGGTCGCCGGAGCCGACGAGGTCAAGGTCAGCCTCAGCGACGGCAGCTCCAAGACCGCCAAGGTCGTCGGCACCGACCCCGACAAGGACCTCGCCCTCATCAAGATCCAGGACGCCAAGGGCCTCAAGGCCGCCAAGCTCGGCGACTCCGGCAAGATCAGGGTCGGCGACCAGGTCGTCGCCATCGGCTCCCCCGAGGGCCTGACCGGCACCGTGACCAGCGGCATCGTCTCCGCCCTCAACCGCGACGTGACCGTCTCCAAGGAGCAGGGCGGCGGCCAGAACCAGCAGCAGCGTCAGCAGCAGCGCGGCCTCCCGCAGTGGCCGTTCGAGTTCGGCGGCAATCAGTACAACGGCGACACCGGCTCCTCCAAGACCACGTACAAGGCCATCCAGACCGACGCCTCCCTCAACCCCGGCAACTCCGGCGGCGCCCTCATCAACATGAACGGCGAGATCATCGGGATCAACTCCGCCATGTACAACGCGGGCTCCAGCGACACCGCCGGCAGCGTGGGCCTCGGCTTCGCCATCCCCGTCAACACGGTCAAGGCCGACCTGGCCAAGCTGCGAGCCGGCGGCAGTGGCAGCTGAGAACGCGCCGGGCGTGCGAGGCTGAGGAGAGAGCCCCTGAACCCGCCCAGTGAGATCCGTGAGGTACCGCCGATGAGCCCCGCCGAGCACGGCGAGACGCCCGCCCGCATCCTGATCGTGGACGACGAGCCCGCCGTGCGCGAGGCGCTGCACCGCAGCCTCGTCTTCGAGGGCTATGCGACCGAGCTGGCCGTCGACGGACTGGACGCGGTCGAGCGGGTCGCCGCCCACCGCCCCGACATGATCGTGCTCGACGTGCTGATGCCCCGCATGGACGGCCTGACGGCCGCCCGCCGCATGCGCGCCTCCGGAGTGACCGTCCCCATCCTGATGCTGACCGCCCGCGACACGGTCGGCGACCGCGTCACCGGCCTCGACGCCGGCGCCGACGACTACCTCGTCAAGCCCTTCGAGCTGGACGAGCTGCTGGCCCGCATCCGCGCGCTGCTGCGCCGCAGCTCCTACGCCACCGTCCCCGCGCCCGCGGACACCGACTCGCAGACGCTGTCCTTCGGTGATCTGCGCATGAACCTCGCCACGCGCGAGGTGACCCGGGGCGAACGTCGCGTGGAGCTGACCCGGACCGAGTTCACCCTGCTGGAACTGTTCCTCGCGCACCCCCGTCAGGTGCTCACCCGGGAGCAGATCCTCAAGTCCGTCTGGGGGTTTGAATTCGAGCCGTCGTCCAACTCCCTCGACGTGTACGTGATGTACCTGCGCCGCAAGACCGAGGCCGGGGGAGAGGCAAGGCTCGTGCACACCGTCCGCGGGGTGGGGTACGTCCTGCGGGCCGACGGCGGCACGGAATGATCGCGACCAGATTCCGCGGGCTCCCGCTGCGCTCCCGGCTGGCACTGCTGACGGCCGGCGCCTGCGCGGTGGCGGTGGCGCTGGCGGCGTGGGCCTGCTGGTTCGTCACCAAGGAACAGCTCGGCGGCGAGCGCGACACCACCCTGACGAGCAAGCGCCTCGACGAGCGGTCGGTGCAGGCCCTGGTGCGCGGCTGCGGCGCCAACCCGCCCGGCCTGCCCCCGGCCCCCGGCTCGTACACCGTGCAGGTCGTCACCGCCACTGGCCTGGTCTGCACGATGCCCGGCAAGTCCCCCATCAGGGTCACCGCCGCCGACCTCGCCGTCGCCGACGGCCGGCTGGAGGAAGCGCTGCACGACAGCGTCGCGACCGACGGCAACGAGATGCGCGTCTCGACCTACCGCAGCGAACAGCTGCCCAACACGGCCGTCTCCATCGCCCAGCCGCTGAGCGAGACCGACAAGCCCCTCAACTCCCTCGCCATCGTCCTGGTGTTGACGGCCGGAGTGGGCGTCGTGCTGGCCGCGACGGCCGGCCTGTGGATCGCCCGGGCCGCGCTGCGACCGGTGGACCGGCTGACGGACGCCGTCGAGCACATCGCCCGCACGGACGACCTCGCCGTGCGCATCCCGGTCGAGGGCGAGGACGAGATCGCCCGCCTGTCAGCCTCGTTCAACTCCATGACCGAGGCGCTCGCCTCCTCCCGGGACCGGCAGCAGCAGCTCATCGCCGACGCCGGACACGAACTGCGCACGCCGCTGACCTCGCTGCGCACCAACATCGATTTGCTCGTGCGGAGCGAGGAGACCGGCCGGGCGATCCCCCCGGAGGACCGTAAGGCGCTGCTCGCGAGCGTCAAGGCGCAGATGACGGAGCTCGCCGAGCTCATCGGCGACCTCCAGGAGCTCTCCCGCCCGGACGGCCCCGAGAACAGCGGCCCGCTCCAGGTGGTGGCCCTCCACGAGGCCGCCGGACGAGCCGTCGAGCGCGCCCGGCTGCGCGCCGGTGGCGCCGGGCTCACCATCGACGCCGAGCTCGACCCGTGGTTCGTCCGCGCCGAGCCGGCCGCGCTGGAGCGCGCGGTGGTCAACCTCCTCGACAACGCCGTGAAGTTCAGCCCCAGGGGTGGTGTGATCGAGGTCCGTCTGGTGAAGGGCGAGCTGACCGTTCGCGACCACGGCCCCGGCATCCCGGCCGAGGAACTCCCGCACGTATTCGACCGGTTCTGGCGCTCCCCGTCGGCACGCGGCATGCCGGGCAGCGGCCTGGGCCTGTCGATCGTCGCCCGGACGGTCCGGCAGGCGGGCGGCGAGGTGTCACTGCGCGCGGCGGCCGGGGGCGGCGGTGGCACGGTGGCGAGCGTACGTCTGCCGGGCGCGTCGACGGAGCCGCCGCGGCTCTAGCGGCGCCGCTGCGGCGTGTCCGACGGGTTTTCACCCGATTCGGCGAGCCTTGATCCGGCATGAAGCGGGGCTGTCGCCGGTTCGGCGGAATCCGGCACCACGATCGTTTGCGCAGGGACGAGCCGGAGATCTTTCCCGTGCGCGGCGGCGCTCACCGGGCCGCCCCTGCCACGTAGCGCCGTCTGCTCGACGCCGGCGTCCGCCGTCCGCCGTCCCACGGGAGTGAACATGCGTATCCGTACTGCCCTCGCGGCCTCCGCCCTCGCGCTGACAACCGTTCTGGGCGCGGTCGGCTCGTCGGCGGTAGCGGTCGCTCCGGCCGGTCACGCCAAGCTCGCCGCCGAATGCGGAGTCCGTTCGGACGGCAGGCTGCACTGCGGCAACAAGGCCGGGGCGAAGGGCTACGCGGACCGCTCCTACCGTTCGGCGACGCGTGGAACGCTCCGCGGGACGTTCAGCTGGTTCCAGTGCTGGGGACACGGCGACCCGCACCCGGGCGGGAACGACATCTGGTACTGGACGCAGCTCGACAACGGCGCGTGGGGCAACGTGCCGGCCGTCGACGTGAAGACCGGCCAGGACCCGGCTCCCGGACTGCGTGAGTGCTGAGGTCCCTGCTCGTGGATCCGGCGCACACCCGCCGAACACTCCGACTGCCTGGTCAAGCAGGCGCGGAAGCGCTGCGCCGCCAGGGCCTACCGGTCAGGACTGCTTGCCGACGGCGAGATCCGTCGCCGACAGCTCGGCGCGAATGCCGTCCGGCCGGACTGTCAGAGCGCGGAGTCGCAACTGGTCGGCCTGCGGCGGCAGGTTGAAGGAGAACGAGAAACGGTCCGCGAGCTCGGGCGGCTGGAGCCGCGTCAGCGCCGTGAGCAGCCCGGGGTCGATGCCCAGCTTCTCCAGCAGCCACGGGTGGTCGACGAGCACGTCGACGAGGTTGAGTCGAGTGAGCCCGTCGACGAACAGGGGTGTCCCCGCCACCTCCCGCAGCTTCTCCTCGCTGCCCAGCGCGGCCTCCACCGCCTCCTCCGGCACGCCGAGCCGCTCGACGATCGCCGGGACGGCGAACAGGGCCTTCACCCGGGCGGTGTCCTTGGCGATCCGCTCGGCGGCCTCGCGGTGCAGGACGAGACTTCTGTGGTCGCCGGGGCCCTGGCCCCCGGGGCGGTAGGTGGCGACGTGGGGAAGGTCGAGGCTCATCCCGTCGACCTCGGTGGTGATGCCCCGCCCGCCGTCCCGGCGCAGATGGGCCTCGGCCTGGACGACCAGCTCCTGCCCGGCGACGTTCAGCCGGCCCCGGGCGCCGATCGAATCGCCACCGAGGTCGCGGAATCTGACCTGGGAGGCGCCCAGCTCCCGGTCCATGTCGGCGAAGGCCAGCAGGACCTCACCGTTGACGTCACCGATCACGGCACCCCGGATGGCGGTCGGCAGGCTGCCGGTGAGCCGGATGTCGCGGGCGCTCGCCCGTACCCGCGCCAGCGTCACGCGGTCGGCGGCGACGTGGGGGACGGTGACGTCGACCCGGTCGAGGCGCTTGGCGGCCACCTGGGTGAGGAACGGGAACCCCTTGATGTCGACCTGCGGTTCGGCCGTCAGGTGCAGAGCGCTCTGAAGCTGCTGCTGGGCCTTCTTCTCCGCGTACATCGCGGCGCAGCGGTCGGCGAGGAAGAGGAGGGCGGTGCCGGCGGTGAGGAAGAGGAGGAGTTTCACGACGCGGCGGAGGAAGCGGAGGGGACTGGGCGTCCACCGCTGGCGACGGGCGCGACGGGCGCGGCGCCCGCTGCGGCCGCGTCGGCTTCCGCGGCGCCTGCTGCGACGGTGGCCGGGAGGGGCCCACGGCTGGCCGTCGTCAGGACTGGCGGGGACGTAAGCGGTCGTGTCGGCGTAGGGATCGGCGTAAGGGTCGGCGTGGGGGCCGGCGGATATGAGGGGCGGTTCGGGCGGCTCGTCGTACGGCGGCGGCTCGGGATCCGCGAGTGCCGCCAGTTCCTCGTAGGGGTTGGGGGGACGGGCGGCTATGCGCGTGGGGGTTCGCATCGCTACATCCCATCACGGCCGAGGACGGCGCCCGCAAGGGCTACCGCCAGTACTGGCGCATTCTTGGCAGGTCCTTCGAACGCGAGTCTTAGCACGAATACGCGCAGAAATCGGGGCGGTTTCCGGCCGTTTCGCCATGGCTTATCCCGGATGGCCCGCGAAGCCCTCTAGCGTGATCTCCATGGCACGGGCTCGGGGGAGTCGCGACGATCACGCGACATGTGCGACACCGGATGACTCGGACAGCGGTCATCCCAATGACGGCGGGCGGATGCGAGTGATTCCCGCTGGGGCGAGGATGCCAGCGTGGTCCGAGCCCAAGCCCGAGGAGGCGTCGCCCCGTGAACCGGAAGGCTGTGGTCGCCCTGGCGGCCGCCGCGCTCACCGGCGCCGCGGTCACGGGATGGGCCGCGTTCGTACCCGACCCCGTCACCCTCACGACCGAGGGTGCGACGGGTGAGTGCGCTGTCTCCTGGCATAAGCCGGACGTCGTCTTCGCCCCGCTGACCCCGGGCGCCGCGCCGGGCTCCTTCGCCACCAAGGACGGTACGGGGAGGGTCGAGATCGCGGGCGAGGGGGATCTCCCCTCGCTGGCCACGGATGCGTCGGCTCTGACACGCGCGATCACCATCACCGGTGAGGCGAAAGGCGGATTCTCGCTGCGGGACGGGGCGGGGAACATGATCGAGGCATCAGACCCCGAGATCCCCAGCAGTGCCGAGAATCTTCTCCAGGGCGTACTGACGTTCCTCATCAAGACCCCCGCCGACCCGTCCGGCACACGAAGCCCGGCCTTCACCTACGTCCCGTCGGGACCGCTGTCACCGCAGCTGGAGCTGATGCCGACGCCCAAGGTCACCATCCCCTTCACCATCGCTCTGAGCGTCACCCCGCAGTTCGCGGCAGCGCTGAACACTGCGTTCGGGGAGGGCTCGGTGAAGAGCGGCGATGCGTTTGGGCTGTGCCGGGGCGTCATCAACGCGCAGTGAGTGCCTCTGTTTTATGCCGCTGTTGCGGCGAGGGCGAAGGGTACGGACGACGGGCTCACCTCGCACCACAGGAGTTTCCCCTGCAACCCCAGGTACGCCGCACTGGCCGACCAGCTGCCCCAGTTGTCGGCGCAGAGCCGCACGACCCGTAGGCCCCTGCCCCGGCTCGCCTCCGGATCGATCTCCGGGATCCGCCCCTTGCCGAGGTGAACGGGCCGTTCGAACGCCGCCGGCACTTCTGGGTTCCGGTCCCAGACGCTGATCCGGAGCCGGTCGTCCGCCACGTACTTCAGTCGTACCTCGGTCGGTCCGTCCGAGTAGAGGTACGAGTTCGTCACGAGCTCGCTCACCACCAGCTCGGTGACGTCCGCGAGTTCGTCCATGCCGTGACTTTCCACCGCGCTGCGGAGTGTGATTCGGGCGACCCGCGCAGAGCGCGGGTCGTGGGGGAGGGTGAGCGAGTAGGACCAGCGGTTCTCCGGCGATACGGTTGCCATGGTGGCTCCTTTCGGGGAGTGGCTTGGATATGACGGTAGGGCCTGCTCCCGTATGGCTAACACCGCTTCGTTCGTAGAGCTACGAAATCCCCCTCGTGTGGGTGACAGGACGCCTCTGGCGTCGGCCCTACAGTGGTCGCCATGCCACCGAGCCATCCACCTACACTCAGGCAACGACGCCTGGGTGCCGAGCTGCGCAAGCTCCGCGAGCGCGCGGGCCTTTCGTCAACAGCCGCCGCAGCGAGCTTCGGCTTCCAGCAGGCGCGCATGAGCATGATCGAGGCGGGCCGCCACGCGGTGAGTGCCGACCGGGTGCGGGCGATGGCCCGTGCCTACTCGTGCGCCGACGACAAGCTCATCGACGCGTTGGTCGATATGACGGGCGGGCGTACGCGTGGTTGGTGGGACGAGTACCGCGAGCATCTTCCGGCGGGTTTGGCGGACTTGGCCGAGTTGGAGCACCACGCCCACGGTCTGCGCGTGGCGCTGGTGATCCACATTCCGGGACTCTTGCAGACCACCGACCACGCCCGGGCCGTGATCAGAGAGTCGGCTTTGCCGCTTCGTGCTTACGAGGTGGAGCACCGGCTTTCGCACCGATTGAAGAGGCAGGAGGTCCTCTTCGGCAGCAAGCCTCTCCCTTACACCGCGATCATCCATGAGTCGGCTCTGCGCATGCGGTTCGGCGATACCGCCACTGTCCGCGCGCAGTTCGAGCACCTCATCGAGATGAGCGAGCTGGATAACGTCGTGATTCGCGTGATCCCCTTTAGGCGGGGGGCGTTTCCGGGTACAGGGCAGTCGATCGACTACGTCGAAGGCCCCGTGCCCCAGCTCGACACCGTGCAGCTTGATCTTGCTTGGGGCTGCCAGTTTCTCGATGCTGAAGCCGAACTGGCCCAGTATGGAGATGTGCTGGAGCGAATGGAGCAGAGCTCCCTCGCCCCTGCTGAGTCACGGGACTTCGTCCATGACCTCCTGCGGAGCATGTGAAGGGTGAGAGACGTGTCCACGTACCAGTGGTGGAAATCCTCCTACAGCTCGAATTCGTCGAACTGCGTCAACGTGGCAGCCGCCGGCGACGGAACGCTGCGCTTACGCGAGAGTGACGACCCAGGCGTGGTTCTCGCAACCAACGCCGCGTCGCTGCGCGCGCTGATACGGGCTGCCAAGGCGGGGCGGTTGCCCACCACCGGCGAGTGGTGATTGTGGTCGCCTGGCAGAAGGCCTCGTACAGCCATGAAGGCGCGAACTGCCTGAACATCGCGGCCGCCGGAGACGGAACCCTCCACCTCCGCGAGAGCGACGACCCGGACACCGTCCTGGCCGTCACCCCCGCGTCCCTGCGCGCGCTGCTGCGCACCGCCCGGAGGGGTCACCTCCGGGCAGGCCGCCAAGGGTAGGGAAGAGGCTGCGCGTTCAGACGAGGTCCGGCTGCCAGATGGTGCGGTCGGGATAGACGTGCGCCGTCGGGGAGAGCTTGTACGAGCCCGACGCGGCGTGTTCGGCCAGCACCCAGCCCACCCCCTGGTAGGCCATCGGCGTCTTCGCCCGTGCCGTCCCGCATTCTGCGGGGTCCGTGAGAAGGGTTTTGCCTGCCGGAATGAGCATGGCGCGGGTTTCCGGGGCTCCGGTGCAGGGGTGGAACACCGTGGCCTGTGCGTACTGGAGACGGGTCTTGATCCGCACGTCGCCGGGGCCCTGGTTCGTGAGCTTCAGGGCGAAGGTGATCCGCTCTGCTTCGACCCGGGTGCAGACGCGCCAGGTGATGGTGTCCGGGCCGGGGAAGGGGGCGCTGCACCGGCTGTCCTCGCCGAGTGTCCCGCGTTCCAGATCAGGTCGTTCCGGGGTGGCGAGGCCGGTGACGGCCGATTGTGCCGGGCGGGTGGCTCCGGTGGCGGTCTCGGCGGGGGGATCGGTCCGTTCCCAGGGGGCGAGGGCGGCGCTCGCCACCGCGAGGACGGCCGCCACGGCCCCGCCGGCGAGTAGGGCCTTTGCGGTGGGGAGCCGCCGCCACCGCCGACCGAGGCGATCTGGTGGTGCGGATTCCCCGGGTTCCCCAGGCTCCCCGGCGGTACGGGGCGCCGGGACAGCGGTCGGCGTCGTCGGACGACCGTAGCGCTGCTGCCGCTGGGCGATCAGTGCTTGTCTCTGGAGCGCGTACCACTCGTCGAGTTCCCCGCCCGGGACTCCGAAGATCTGGGCTAACGCGGTGAGCACGGCCTTGTCGGGGACGGGCGCGTGGGTCGCCGACATGTAGCGCTGTAGCGCGGATTTGCTGACTCCTTTGACCTTCTGGCCGTGCAGGGCGTTCCGGAGCTTCTCCGCGACCCGGTCCAGTGGCAGCTCTGTGGCGCTCCAGCGGGCGTGCAGTCTCCGGGCGAGTTCGGCCCGCGCCGCCTCCGGCGCGATGCGAGGTCCGGCTGTCGTGTCGCCGGTGGTGTCCCGTTCTCCCGTCACGATCCCTCCGTCATCCCAAGTCCAAACGTTTTTGCAGGTGGACGCCCTGGAGAACGAGCGGGACGGGATCGGGATGCGGGCGGGACGGAGCGCCTCCCCGGGGAGCTGGTGCCCCCGTCGACGCCCCGGAACTCTGGATGCCGCGAGGCCCGCAGGAACGGCCGGTCTCGCAGACCTTCCACTCGACCAAGGAGCGGCAATCACATGCCCAAGAACAACATCACGACGCGCCGTCCGGCGCGTACCGTCGCGGCGGCGCTGACGGTCGCCTCACTCGTCGCACTGGCCGGGCCGGTGGCCACCGCGCAGGCCGACGGTAAGGATTCGCACAAGGGGGCCAAGGGCTCCCACGCGGCAAAGCACTCCGGCATCGGCCTCCTCTCCCTGAAGTTCGTCAAGAACCGCGCGAACCACAGGAACTCCCGGCTTTATGTGATGCGCGACGGATCCCCGGTCAAGAGTTACCGGGCCGGCTCCGGCTGGGGCGAGAAAGCCACGGAGGAGTGTGTGGTCGACCAGGGTTGGCTGCCCAGCGGGAGCTACCGGATCGGCGGATACGAGAGGCACCACGACAGCAAGATCAAGGGCTATGCGATCAGTCTGAGCGACACGGTCTGCGAGGACAAGAAAACCGCGCGCAAGGGCCTGTTCATCCACAGCGAGATGACTCGTGACGGTGGCCGGGGCCGAGACGAGTCCCAGCGCTGGGACGGCGAGAAGGACTACAACTCCAACGGCTGCATCAAGCTCAGCCCGGACGACATCAAGGGGATGTACAAGTGGTTCGAGAAGAACGGATGGCCGAAGACCCTGAAGGTCGTCGGCTGATGCCCAGGTGCAAGTCGTGCGAGGGCAGCGGGGAGTGCCGTAAGTGCGACGGGACCGGGCAACTGGACGGTTTCTTCTCCAGGCCCAAGTGCGACGCGTGCGGCGGTGACGGCGTGTGCGACTCCTGCAAGGGCCGCGGCGAGGGCTGGAACTGGTGAACGGGGTCAGCCCTCCTAGCGAGGGCTGACCCGGCTCCGGCGGTACGGCACCGCCGGAGCCGCACCGGCGGCGGCTACATCCAGGTCGTGGCCGTCGCCACCACACGCGCCTCCTTCGGCTGGGCCGGGTCCCCATACCGGACCTCGAAGCGGGGGTGGGAGCGGGTGAACTCGCTGTCCACGAGGCGGACCTGGCGGGGGTGCCGCACCGTGCGGGTCGCGATGTCCGTGTTCAGGAAGAAGCCGAACTCGCCCGTCGCCGGGGCGTAGGCGAAGAACTCCCCACCCCGGTACGAACGCTTCGCGACCTCGTCCGTCAGGACCAGTGACCAGTAGCCGACGCAGTGCCCCGCCGGGCACATGAAGCGGTACTCGGCGCGCAGGCCGTCCAGGTCCATCCAGCGGAAGGGGTTCTCCTCCGAGGCGGAGACCGTCGTCGTGCGTGCCGGCGTCGTTGCCGCCGACGCGCTCTGCGCGAAGGGCGCGCTCAGGGCGGTCGTCGCCACTATCGCGGCGAGGGCGCGGAACGCGATGCTGCGGGATGCCACGTCTCGTCTCCAGTCCTGTTGGGTGACCGACTCGATACGAGAAGTGATCATGGGCCTGTCCCGCGCCCCCGGCAAGGATCAGATCGAGCCTTCGAGGGGGTTCGGGAGGTGGACCAGATTCGTGCCCAGGACGCCCACGTCGGTAGAGCCGTCGTCGTGGACCGTGGCGAGTCCGCCCAGCACCGTGCCGTCCACCTCCGCGTGGGCCGGTGTCGCCAGGGCCGCGCCGCCCAGGCCCAGCAGGAAAGCCGCGGCGGCTGTCGTGAGGGCGCGGCGGAGGGTGTGCTTCATTCGGGTCTCCTCGTCGTGAAGCGGGTGGTGGGTCCGGAACGGACGACCTACCACCGCGCGCCGTCCCCCATACGGCGTACGCCCCCGCGTCAAGGGGCGCGGGGGCGTACGGGCAAGTGAGCCGCGAGACCGCTTACTTCACGATCGTGATGCGGTCCGCCTTCGGCGGCGCCAGCGGGGACGCCTTCGAGGAGTGGGCCGTCAGGTAGGTGACGAAGACGTCCAGGTCGGACGGGCCGACGAGCTTGTTCGTGCCGTCCTTGAAGGCGGGGAAGCCGTCGCCGCCGCCCATCAGGAACTCGTTCGCGGCGACGCGGTAGGTCTTCTTCGCGTCCAGCGGGGCGCCGTTGACCTTCACGGACGACGCGACGACGCGGTCCGCGCCCTTCTTCGTCAGGTCCAGCGTGTAGGTGAGCGCCTTGCTGACCTGGAGGATCTTCTTCTCGGCCTCGTTGGCGCCGCTGACCTGCTGCTGGAGGACCGACAGCACCTGGGCGCCGGTGAGGTCCTTGGTCTGCATCATGTTGGTGAACGGCTGGACCGTGAACGCCTCGCCGTACGTGACGACGCCGTCGCCCTCACTGCCGGAGGCCTTGTAGGCGAGGTCGGAGCGGATGCCGCCGGGGTTCATGAAGGCGATCTGCGCGCCGCCCTTGTCGGCGGGGGCGAGGGCCTCGACCTGGGAGTCGGTGATGACGTCGCCCAGGGGCTGCTCCAGGGCCTCGGAGCCGCGGCCGTTGATGTCGGCGGTGATGTAGCCGACGGGCTTGTTGGCGATCGGGGCCGCCAGGGTCTTCCAGCGGTCGATGAGCGCGGTCATGTCCGCGGCCTTGGGCTGGTCGCGGTTGACCACGTGGTTGCCGGCGCGGGGGCTCTTGACGGCCGTGCGGACGATGTCCTTGGTGCGACGGTCGTAGGTCAGGGTGGTGTCCGTGAAGAGCCGGCCGAAGGAGGCCGCCGAGGTGACCGTGCGCGGGGCGCCGGACGGGTCGGGGATGGTGCAGGCGTAGGCCTGGTGGGTGTGGCCGGTGACGAGGGCGTCGACCTTCGGGGTGACCTTCTTGGCGATGTCGACGATGGGGCCGGAGATGCCCGCGCCCGCGCCCGGGGTGTCGCAGTCGAAGTTGTACGAGCCGTTGGCGGGCATGCCGCCCTCGTGGATCAGTGCGACGATCGACTTCACGCCCTGGCGGTCGAGTTCCTTGGCGTACTTGTTGATCGTCTCGACCTCGTCGGCGAACTTCAGGCCCTTGACGCCCTCGGCCGTGACGACGTCCGGCGTGTGCTTGGTCGTGACGCCGATGAAGCCGACCTTCACGCCCTTGTGCTGCCAGATCGTGTAGGGCTTGAGGATGGGCTTGCCGGTCTTCTCGTCGAGGACGTTCGCGGCGAGGTAGGGGAAGTCGGCGCCCTTGAACTTCTTGCCCTTCTCGAAGCAGCCCTCCTTCGGGTGGCAGCCGCCCTTCTGCATGCGCGTGAGCTCGGCGCGGCCCTCGTCGAACTCGTGGTTGCCGACGGAGGTGACGTCCAGCTTCAGCTTGTTGAGCGCCTCGATGGTGGGCTCGTCGTGGAAGAGGCCGGACATCAGCGGGCTGGCGCCGATCATGTCGCCGGCCGCGGCGGTGATCGAGTACTCGTGGCCCTTGCGCGCGGTGCGCAGCGAGTTGGCCAGGTACTCCACGCCGCCCGCGGGTATGACCTTCTTCGTCCCGTCGGCCTGCGTCTCCGTCACCGTGCCGGAGGAGCCCTGCGGGGGCTCGAGGTTGCCGTGGAGGTCGTTGAAGGACAGCAGCTGGAGGTCCACGGTCCGGCCGTTGCTGTGGCCATTGCCGTGCCCGTGCCCGTGCCCGTTGCCGTACGACGCGGTCGCCGCGCCGGCGGGGGCGGCGGTGGAGAGGACACCGGCGGTGGCGGCCAGTACGGCCGCCGTCGCGGTCAGCCGTCTTGCGAGGCGCTTCCGTGGCGGCGTCGCGTGCATTTGTTCCCCTTTGTGCAATTGACGAGAAGGCGCGCGTGAGGCGCGCGCGAGGCGTGATGAAGATCGGGTTTATGCGGTCGGCGGCAGCCTACGGTCAACGCGCGTAGGTCGGCAGGTGGGGCGAGGTGACGAATCGGTAGCGCTTCGGTGCGGCTCGCGGCACCGACCGGGTTCGAAGGACCCTGCCCGTGACCGCCCCGGTCGGCTCCGCCCCCGTTTCCACCCCTCTGGTCGCGAGATCCGTGCTGATCTCCGCTGCCGCGACGGGCGTCTGTGCCGTCTGGGCGGCCGCGGTCTGGGCCGCCGTCCACCTCCGGGCCGATCCGCTCCTCCACGACGTCGCGCTCTTCGTCCACCTGGCCTGCCTGATCGTCGGCTTCGGCGCCGTCCTGACCGTGGACTGGCTCGGCCTGCTGTGGCTGCTGGGCAAGCGCCCGCTGCCGGACGTCCTCCGCACGGCCGACGCCGTCCACGTGCCGATCTGGCTGGGGCTGGCCGGGCTCGTCGGCAGCGGGGTGCTGCTCCACCCGGACCCCGGCGCCCCGCTCACCCGGATCAAGCTCGGCCTCGTCCTCCTCGTCGCCCTCAACGGCCTCCACGCCCGCACCCTCCAGCCGCGCCTCACCGCGCTGGTGGCCGGAGCCCGGTCTCCCTCCGGGGTCTCCCGGCGTGCCCTGGTCGCCCGCTGCGCCGCCGGTGTGCTCGTCTCCCAGCTCGGCTGGTGGGGCGCGATCGTCATCGGTTTCCTCAACAGCCGCCGCTGAACGGGAGCGTCGACCATCAGCGCACCGCCAAGTCGTAGGCTCGCACCATGAGTGACGTGGTGAATGACGTGGACGTAAGCGGGCAGCGCCGGATCGAGGTGCTGGAGGAGCTGGCACCCGGCGTGGTGGACGACGTGCTGCGGCTGGTCGACGCGGCGGCCGCCGTGGACGGGCAGCCGGCCGTCTCCGAGCAGGGGCGCCTTCAGCTCAAGGGGCGGCGCGCGGGCGTACGGCACGTCCTGCTGAGCGACATGGACAAGAAGCTCATCGGATACGGCCAGCTGGAGGACAGCGACCCCGTGGAGGCCCCGGCGGGCGAGTTCGTGGTCCACCCCGACGCCCGGGGGCGCGGCCACGGGCGGGCGCTCGGCAGCGCCCTGCTGCACGAGTCCGGCAAGCGGCTGCGGGTCTGGGCGCACGGCGGCCACCCGGCCGCCCGGCACCTCGCGCAGGTGCTCGGGCTGAGCCTCTTCCGCGAGCTGCGGCAGATGCGCCGCCCGCTGGCCGGCCTCGACCTCCCCGACCCCGTCCTGCCCGAGGGTGTGACCGTACGGGCCTTCCGGCCCGGCGAGGACGACGCGGCGTGGCTCGCGGTGAACGCCGAGGCCTTCGCCCACCACCCCGAGCAGGGCTCGCTCACCCAGCGCGACCTCGACGACCGCAAGGCCGCCGACTGGTTCGACCCGGAGGGCTTCTTCCTCGCCGAGCGCGGCGGGGAGCTCATCGGCTTCCACTGGACGAAGATCCACGCCGCCGAGGAGCTGGGCGAGGTGTACGTCCTGGGCGTGCGTCCCGGCACCCAGGGCGGCGGCCTCGGCAAGGCGCTCACCACGATCGGCCTGCGGCACCTGGAGGCCAAGGGGCTGCCGACCGCGATGCTCTACGTGGACGCCGACAACGCCCCGGCCGTACGGGTCTACGAGCGGCTCGGCTTCCTCATCCACGAGACGGACCTGATGTACCGGACGGAGAGCTGACCGCCCCCGTTTGACAGGGCGCGGACGATTCCATCACCCTTTCACTAGTCAAGTAGTGAAAGGGTGATGTGCGTGGTCGAGTTCCGCATCGACCGGCGCAGTGGGATCGCCACGTACATGCAGATCGTCCAGCAGGTGAAACAGGCCCTGCGGCTCGGTCTGCTCGCTCCCGGCGACAAGCTGCCCACCGCCAAAGAGGTCGTCGCGGCCACCGCCATCAACCCCAACACCGTCCTGAAGGCCTACCGCGAGCTCGATCGCGAGGGCCTGGTCGAGGCACGCCCCGGACTGGGGACGTTCGTCCGGCGGTCGCTGGCCCGTCCCGGGGCCGCCGCCGATTCGCCGTTGCGTGCCGAACTTGTCGACTGGATGGCACGCGCCCACGCGGCCGGGCTCGACCGGGAGGACGTGGCCGCGCTGGTCGCGTCCGTCCTCGACGAGACCCGTTTCGACGGGACCCCTGCCCAGGCGGATCCCGCCCTGGCGGATCCCGCCCTGGCGGATCCCGCCCTGGCGGATCCCGTCCCGGTGCACCGGAGTGACCACCCGGGACCGGGGAAGGCGCGCGGGGCCGAGACGACGTGAGCGAGGGGACCGCATGACCGATCTGACATTCCTGCCCGACCGCACCGCCCTGGAGGCGGTGGACCTGGGCGTGAGGTACCGCGGCGGCTGGGCGCTGCGCGACTGCTCGTTCCGGGTGCCCGCCGGGCGCGTGTGCGCGCTCGTGGGCCCCAACGGCGCGGGCAAGTCGACCCTGCTGTCCCTCGCGGCCGGGCTGCGCAAGCCCTCCGCCGGCCGGCTGAGCGTCCTCGGCGGCGCGCCGGGCGGCGCGGACGTACGGCCCCGCGTCGCCTACGTCGCCCAGGACAACCCCCTCTACCCGCACTTCACCGTCGCCGAGACCCTGCGCCTGGGCCGTGAGCTCAACCCCGGCTCCTGGGACCAGGCCGCCGCCGAGCGCTTCGTCCACGAGGGCGGGGCCGGGGGCGGGGTGCGGCCCGGCGCCCGCGTCGACTCCCTCTCCGGCGGCCAGCGCCGCCGCGTCGCGCTCGCGTTCGCGCTGGCCAAACGGCCCGAACTGCTGCTGCTGGACGAGCCGATGAGCGACCTCGACCCGCTCGTGCGCCACGAGATGATGGCCGCCCTGATGGCCCAGGCCGCCGAGCACGCCACCACCGTCGTCATCGCCTCGCACGTCATCGCCGAACTCGAGGGCGCCTGCGACTACCTGCTGCTGATCGCCGACGGCCGGGTGCGGCTCGCGGGCGAGGTCGAGGACCTGCTCTCCGCCCACCGGCTCGTCATGGGCCGCTACGAGGACGCCGGCACGCCCCGCGAGTTCGCCGCCCACACGATCGTCGAGGCCCGTACGACGGGACGTCAGCTCACCGCGCTCGTACGGACCGACGGTCCGATCGGCGGCCACTGGGAGGTCGCCGAGCCCTCCCTGGAGGAGCTGCTGCTCGCCCACCTCCGCGCGCCCGGCGCCCCGGCGCTCGTCGCCCCGAGCGCGGAACCGCGCCCGGCCGGCCTGAAGGCGGCGGCGTGACGGCGATGACCACCTCCACGTTTTCCACGTCCCCCGCGGCGCGCAGGCCCGCCCGGGCCCGTGGCCTCGCCTGGCTCGTCCTGCGCCAGCACCGCACCACGGCCTGGGTCGCCTTGGCCCTGCTGGCCGCGCTGATCGCGGAGCTGGTGTGGCTGCGCCTGGCGATGAGCGGCCACCTCGACGCCCACCCCGGCCTGCGGACGGCCTGCGTGCCGGGCACCGGGGGCAGCGACTGCGCCGACGGCCTCCTCGCGCAGGTCGACCAATTCCGCTCCACGTACGGCGACTATCTGCACTACAACGGTCAGCTGCTGGAGTTCCTGCCGCTGCTCACCGGCCTGTTCGTGGCCGGGCCGATGGTCGCGCGCGAGCTGGAGAGCGGTACGCACCGGCTGGTGTGGGCACAGTCCGTGACCCCGGTGCGCTGGCTGGCCGCGAAGCTCGCCGTGCCGGTGGTGGCCGTCCTGGCCGGGGTCTCCGCGCTCGCCGCCGTCTACACCTGGACCTGGAGCGCCGCCCCCGCCGGGCTGCTGCCCGGGCAGCGCTGGGACCGGTCGTTCGACATGATCGGCCCCGCGCCGGTCGCCCACGCCCTGCTCGCGATCGCGGTCGGCGCGCTCGTGGGCTTGCTGATCAAGCGCACGGTGCCGGCCATGGGCGTCGCGCTGATCGCCTTCGGCGCGCTCTGGGGGCAGCTGGAGACTCTGCGGCCGCGCCTGATCGGCCCGGCCACGCAGCTGTCGTCCGCGCAGCCGGCCCTGATCAGGGGCGACAAGGACTGGATCGTCGAGTACGGCATGGTGACGAAGACGGGCGGCCGGATCCCGGAACCCCGGTGCGGGGTGGGCGTCGGCCCCGCCGACTGCGTCACTCAGCACCATGCTGCCGGGTGGTACGTGGACTGGCATCCCGGCTCGCACCTGTGGCCGCTGGAGTGGGCGGAGGCGGGCCTTACGGTGGGCCTGGCGGCGCTCGCGGCCGGCGCGGCGTTCTGGGTGATCCGCCGGACATACCCCTGACGTATCCCCGGCGTGGTGGGGGCGCGGGGCGGAGATCCGTCCCGCGTCGTCCCGTGCTGGAAGCGGATCCTCGTCCCGCGCTGGAAGCGGCCGCATTTCCTTAACGCCATGTGGACGTTACCCGTGATTAAACCTTGGTTGCGAGCCTTGGTGAATGCAGCCCGCCGCGCCCCGCGCCTCCGAACGACGGCTCCGCGCCGCCCCCGCGTCGTCTTCCGACGCGCCCGTGCGGCCCCCGGCGCGGAACAATGAAGACATGAGCCAGTCGTCCAGCGCACAGGCACACGACAGCACCGACTCCACCGAATCGGTGGGTTTCATCGCCGCCCACCGCCCGAAGGCCGCCGTGGTCGCGGGCGTGCCCCGGATCGGGCCCGATCTCGACACGTACGAGATCAAGGATCTCGACGAGGGCGACGGCCGTGTGGACGCCGAGCCGCTGCCCGACGGCCGCTTCCTGGACCGGGAGCGCAGCTGGCTCGCCTTCAACGAACGGGTGCTGGAACTGGCGGAGGATCCGGCCACACCGCTGCTGGAACGCGCCAATTTCCTGGCGATCTTCGCCAGCAATCTCGACGAGTTCTTCATGGTCCGCGTCGCCGGCCTCAAGCGCCGCATCGCCACCGGCGTCGCCACCCGCTCCGCGTCCGGGCTCCAGCCGCGCGAGGTCCTGGAGCTGATCTGGACCCGCTCCCGGGAGCTCATGGCCCGGCACGCCGCCTGCTACCAGCAGGACGTCGCCCCCGAGCTGGCCGAGCAGGGCATCCACCTGATCCGCTGGAACGAGCTGACCGAGAAGGAACAGGGCAGGCTGTTCACCCTCTTCCGGCAGCAGATCTTCCCCGTGCTCACCCCGCTCGCCGTCGACCCCGCGCACCCCTTCCCGTACATCTCGGGGCTCTCGCTCAACCTCGCCGTGGTCGTCCGCAACCCCGTGAGCGGCCATGACCACTTCGCGCGCGTGAAGGTGCCGCCGCTGCTGCCGCGCTTCCTGGAGGTCTCCCCGCGGCGGTACGTCCCGCTGGAGGACGTCATAGCGGCCCACCTCGAAGAGCTCTTCCCCGGCATGGACGTGCTCGCGCACCACATGTTCCGGGTGACGCGCAACGAGGACCTGGAGGTCGAGGAGGACGACGCGGAGAACCTCCTCCAGGCCCTGGAGAAGGAGCTCATGCGGCGCCGCTTCGGCCCGCCCGTACGGCTGGAGGTCGAGGAGACCATCGACCCGTACGTGCTCGACCTGCTCGTCCGCGAGCTGAAGATCAGCGACGCCGAGGTCTATCCGTTGCCCGGCCCGCTGGACCTCACCGCGCTCTTCGCCATCGGCTCCCTGGACCTGCCCGAGCACAAGTACCCGAAGTTCGTCGCGGGCACCCACCGTGACCTCGCCGAGGTGGAGTCCGCCTCCGCGCCCGACATCTTCGCGGCGCTGCGGGAGCGCGACGTCCTGCTGCACCACCCCTACGACTCCTTCTCCACCTCCGTCCAGGCGTTCCTGGAGCAGGCCGCCGCCGACCCGGACGTCCTGGCCATCAAACAGACCCTCTACCGGACCTCCGGCGACTCGCCGATCGTCGACGCGCTCATAGACGCCGCCGAGTCCGGCAAACAGGTCCTCGTCCTCGTCGAGATCAAGGCGCGCTTCGACGAGCAGGCCAACATCAAGTGGGCCCGGAAGCTGGAGGAGGCCGGCTGCCACGTCGTCTACGGGCTGGTGGGGCTGAAGACCCACTGCAAGCTGTCGCTGGTGGTCCGTCAGGAAGGCGACACGCTGCGCCGGTACGCGCACGTGGGCACCGGCAACTACCACCCCAAGACGGCCCGGCTCTACGAGGACTTCGGCCTGCTCACCGCCGACCCGCAGGTCGGCGCCGACCTCTCCGACCTCTTCAACCGCCTCTCCGGCTACTCCCGGCGCGAGACCTACCGGCGGCTGCTCGTCGCCCCCAGGTCCCTGCGCGACGGGCTGATCTCCCGGATCGGCAAGGAGGTCGCCCACCACCGCGCCGGACGGCCCGCGTACATCCGCATCAAGGTCAACTCGATGGTGGACGAGGCCGTCATCGACGCCCTGTACCGCGCCTCGCGCGCCGGGGTGCCGGTGGACATCTGGGTGCGCGGCATCTGCGCGCTGCGGCCGGGTGTCGTGGGCCTCTCGGAGCACATCAGGGTGCGCAGCATCCTCGGCCGGTTCCTGGAACACTCCCGGGTCTTCGCCTTCGGGAACGGCGGGGAGCCCGAAGTGTGGCTCGGCAGCGCCGACATGATGCACCGCAACCTCGACCGCCGCATCGAGGCCCTCGTCCGGGTCACCGACCCCGGCCACCGGGCCTCCCTCAGCCGGCTGCTGGAACTCGGCGTCTCCGACCGCACGGCCTCCTGGCACCTGGGCCCGGACGGCAACTGGACCCGGTACGCCACCGACGCCGACGGCCGGCCGCTGCGCAATGTGCAGGAGATGCTCATCGACGCCCGGAGGCGCCGGCGTGGCTCAGCGACCTCATGACCCGCCGGTTACGCTCACCGCGCCGGCGTCCGTGCCCGTGTCCGTGCCCGTGGAGTATGAAGTGACGACGACGGAACGTTCCGGAGGGCAGGCCGCGCTCGACGGCGGCGCCCCTTATGGCCTTCATGGCCATCACGGCCATCACGGCCTGGAGGCGCCGACCGCCGGGGACGTCCTCTCCGGCTACCTCCACACCCAGGCCACCGAATTCCTGCGCAGCCTGCGGCTGCACGGCGAGAGCCGCTCCGACGCCGAGGACGCGGGCGAGGCGGTCCGGCTGCTGCGGCGCTCCGCGCGCCGCGTCGCCGGCACGCTCCACGTCTACCGGCCGCTCACGGACGTCGCCTGGACGGATCAGCTCCGCACCGAACTGGTCTGGCTCTCGGACGTCCTCGGCCGCGAACACGCCTACACCGCCCGGCTGGCCCGGCTGCGCGGCGCGCTCCACCGCCTGTCCGGCACGGACGGCACCCCGACCGTGGGCGCCGCGCGCGCCGGGGCGCTGCTGGACCGCCAGCTGACCCTGGCCCGCACCCGCGCCCACTCGGCTGCCCTCCAGGCACTGGGCTCGTCACGCTTCCACGGCGTCGCGGACTCGGTCGCCGTCCTGGCCTCCGAAGTACCGCTGGACCCCGCCGCGCACGAGGTGCTCGCCGGCGACGCCCTGACCCGCCTGGTGGAACAGATCCAGCGTCGGCTCACCGAGGCGGTCGACGCGCTGCCCCTGTCGGCGTCCGGACTGCCGTACAACGCCGAGGCCCTCACCTGCGGGCTTGCCGCCACGCCCACCGCCGACGCCCCGGCCGCCGAGACCCGCCAGGACGCGCCCTGGCACCAGGTGCGCCGCCTGGTCCGGCTGCGGCGCTACGCCCAGGAGGTCCTGGACGAACAGCGGCAGTCGGAAGCGGAACCGTCCCTCTCGGTGCGGCTGCTCAGCGCGGGCCAGGCCCTGGACCGCCACCGCGACGCCGCCGAAGCCGCCGCCGCGGCGGCCTCGGCCGCCCGCACCCCGCGCATCGCCCCGGCGACGGCGTACGCCCTCGGCGTCCTCCACGCCGACCAACGGCACGAGGTGGAGGCGGCGCGCTTCCTGTTCGGCCGGATCTGGCAGCGGGTCTGATGGCCGGGGCGACGGTGGTGCGGGCGGCCGGGTGCGTGCTGTGGCGCCGGGCGCCTGGCACCGGGGTGATCGAGCTGGCGCTCGTCCACCGACCGAAATATGGCGATTGGTCCTTCCCGAAGGGCAAGCTCAAGCGGGGGGAGGATCCGCTGCCGGGTGCGATCAGGGAGGTCCTGGAGGAGACGGGCATGCACTGCGCGGTGGGGGCGCGGCTGCCCACGGCCCGGTACATGGTGGACGGGCGGCCGAAGGAGGTTCGTTACTGGTCGGCGGAGATGACGGGGGGATTCTTCGAGCCGAACAGGGAAGTGGATCAGCTGGTGTGGCTGCCGCCGGATGCCGCGCGGGCACGCCTTAGCAATGAACGGGACCGGCCGCTGGTGGACGCGCTGTGCGCCGCGCTGGGTCTTTGCCCCTGACCCCGGACAAAATCAGCCCCTCCGGCGTTTGAGGAGCGGGGGTCTGGGGGCGGAGCCCCCAGAAAACCTCACCCACCCGGCGCCAGCGCCCCCCACCGGACGGTGAGCTCCCCCTGCCGCCACCGCGCAGGCCCATCCACCACGGGCCAATCCGCCCGCAGCGCGGACGCCGTCCGAATCCACCGCTGCCGCGCACTGAGCGCCCCGTAAGGGGCGAACGCCGCCCACGCCCGGTCGAAGTCCCGCAAGAACGCATGCACCGCCTCCCCCGGAACGTTCCGGTGGATCAGCGCCTTCGGCAGCCGCTCCGCCAGATCCGACGGCGTGTCCAACGACCCCAGCCGCGCCGCGAACGTGAGAGTGCGCGGCCCCTCCGGCCCCAGCGCCACCCACACGTGCCGGCGCCCGATCTCGTCGCACGTGCCCTCGACGAGCAGTCCGTCCGGCGCGAGCCGCCCGCACAGCCGCTCCCAGACGGCGGCGACCTCGCCCTCGTCGTACTGCCGCAGCACATTCGCGGCGCGAATCAGCAGGGCGCGCCGCCCCGTGTCCCCGGGCAGGGGGACCTCGAAGCCGCCGTGGACGAAGGCGAGCCCGTCGCGTTCGTACGGCTTCGCGCCCGCGACGCGCGCGGGGTCGATCTCGATGCCCACGACCTCCGTGTCCGCCCGCACCGTGCGCAGCCGGCCCAGCAGTTCCACGGCCGTCCACGGCGCGGCGCCGTAGCCGAGGTCGACGGCCACGGGGTCGGCGGAGCGCCGCAGCGCGGCCGCGTGGGTGGCAGCGATCCAGCGGTCCATGCGGCGCAGCCGGTTGGGATTGGTGGTGCCGCGGGTGGCCGAGCCGATGGGGCGAACGGTCCTAGCCACGTCCGGAGCCCTCGTCCCACGCCCGCGTGTCGGAGACGTTCGCGGCGGCCTGCCGCCCCGCCTCGGCGGGGTCGCGGTCGCGCAGCGCGGCCAGCAGGGTCTCGTGGCCGACGGGGTCCGCGCCCTGGAAGCCGGACGTGGACCAGGCCTCGGCCATGGCCGCCCGCAGCGGCCCGGCGAGGTTGCGGTAGAGCTCGGCGAGCAGCGCGTTGCCGGAGGCGTCGGCGACACCGGCGTGGAAGTCCCAGTCGGCGGCGATCCACGCGTCGAAGTCGCGGGCCTCCCACGAGGCGGTGCGCCGCCGCAGCGCGTCGGCGAGCGCGTCGAGCGCGGTGTCGTCGGCGCGGGCGGCGGCGAGGCGGGCGGCCTGCGCGTCCAGGCCCTCGCGTACCTCCAGGAGCTGGCCGAGGTCGCTGCCGCCGTAGAGCCGGGTCACCGCGCCGGACAGCTCGCTCTTGGCCTTGACGTAGGTGCCGTCGCCGCGGCGTACCTCCAGCAGCCCGGTGTGGGCGAGGGCGCGTACGGCCTCGCGGACGGTGCCGCGCGCGACCTGGAGCCGGCGCATCAGCTCGGGCTCGGGCGGGATGCGGCTGCCGACGGGCCAGTCGCCGGAGGCGATGCGGGCCCGGATCCGTTCGATGACCTCGTCGGAGAGCGCCGGGCGGCGCACCGGTTCGAGGGCGGGGTCGGCGGGGTCGGCGGTCATGCGGCCACGGTACCGGCTGGCCGGGGAGCACATCGCACGTCGCACGTTGGACATCAAACGTCAGACGTCTTACGTTTAAGTCCATGGCTCAGAACACCGCCACCCCCACCTCCGCCGCGACCCCGGCCCGCGCCCGCGCCGGCCTCCTGGCTGCCGTCGCCGTGCTCCTCATCGCCCTCAACCTCCGCCTCGGTATGAGCAGCGCCGCCGCCCTCCTGGACGCCCTCCGCGCGGACCTCGGCTTCTCGCCCCTCGTCGCGGCGCTGCTGCCCACGCTGCCGTCGCTCTGCTTCGCCGCCGCGGGCGCCGGTACGGGCGCCCTGGCCCGCCGGATCGGCGCGGAGCGCGCGGTCCTCGCGGCCGTCGCCGCGCTGACCGCCGGGCTGGCGGTACGGGCCGTACCGGCCACGTGGGCACTGCTGGCCGGCACCGTGCTCGGGATGTCCGGGCTCGCGCTGTGCAACGTCCTGCTGCCCACGCTCGTCCGCACCTACTTCCCCGGGCGCGTCGGCCTGGTCACCGGCCTCTGCACCACCACCCTCGCCCTGGGGGCCACGCTCGCCTCCGCCGTGGCCGTCCCCGTGGCGGGGGTCGTGGGCTCGCCGTCGCTGGGCCTCGCCGTCTGGGCGCTGCCGGCGTTGGCCGCGACGGTCGTGTGGGCCGCCCGGACGGGCGTACGGGCGCCGGGTGCCCCGGCATCGCCGGCCCAAAGAGGGCAGGGGGAGCGGATCTCCCCCTGGGCCATGGCCCGCACCCGTCTCGGCGCGCTGGTCACCGCCTATTTCGGCCTCCAGGCGCTCAACGCCTACGCCATCACCGGCTGGCTGCCCTCGCTGCTGTCCGGCCACGGCATGTCCGAGGGCGCGGCGGGCGTCGTGCTGGCGGTCGCCCAGGCCGTGGGCATACCCGTGTCCTTCGCGGTCCTGGCCCTGGCCAAGGGCCCGGCGGGGCTGCGCGGGGCGTTCGTGGTCGTCTCGGCGGCGATGCTCACCGGCTTCACCGGGCTGCTCGTGGCGCCCATGGCGATGCCCCTGGTGTGGGCGGTGCTGGTGGGGCTGGGGCTGTGCTCGTTCCCGCTGGTCCTCACCGTGATCGCGCAGAGCGGCAGCGGCCCCGCGCAGACCACGGCGCTGTCCACGCTCTCCCAGTCCCTCGGCTATCTGCTGGCCGCGTCCGGCCCCCTCGCCGTGGGGCTGCTGCACGACGCCACCGGCGGCTGGACGGCCCCCATGGGGCTGCTCCTGGCGACGGCGGCGGCCCAGCTGGCAGCCGGAATCGCCCTCACTCGCGGCCGCCCGTAGCGATTTGACCAGGGCTTTGCGTCACTGTTTGGTAAAGGGGAAATGGGAGCCGGGCCGTCCGGTGTTGCACCGTCGGACAGGCGATGGACGCCCCAGGGACGGTCCCTCAGTGGGCGGACGGAGGACAGACGGTGAGCCAGTACGCATCCCGGCTCGGCGCTCGCCGTGGCCGTACGCTCGGCCACTTCCCCAAGCCCCAGCTCCGGCGCCTCGGCACCCCCCGGCGCCCGCGCCGCGTGGCCATGTTGAGCGTGCACACCTCCCCGCTCCACCAGCCCGGCACGGGCGACGCGGGCGGCATGAACGTCTACATCGTCGAGCTCGCCAAGCGCCTCGCGGAGATCGACATCGAGGTGGAGATCTTCACCCGCGCCACCACCGCCGCCCTTCCGCCCACCGTGGAGCTGGCCCCCGGCGTCCTGGTGCGGCACATCGACGCGGGCCCGTACGAGGGCCTGGCCAAGGAGGAGCTGCCCGCGCAGCTGTGCGCCTTCACCCACGGAGTGATGCGCGCCTGGGCGGGCCACCGGCCCGGCTATTACGACCTGGTCCACTCCCACTACTGGCTCTCCGGCCACGTCGGCTGGCTCGCCGCCGAGCGGTGGGGCGTGCCGCTCGTCCACGCCATGCACACCATGGCCAAGGTCAAGAACGCCGCGCTCGCCGTCGGCGACACCCCCGAACCCGCGGCCCGCGTCATCGGCGAGACCCAGATCGTCCGCGCCGCCGACCGGCTCATCGCCAACACCCGCGGCGAGGCCGACGAACTCGTCCACCACTACGACGCCGACCCGGAGAAGGTCGCCGTCGTCCACCCCGGCGTCAACCTCGACCGCTTCCGCCCGGCGGGCGGCCGGGCCGCCGCCCGTGAGCGGCTGGACCTGCCCGCCGACGCCCTGATACCGCTCTTCGCCGGACGCATCCAGCCCCTCAAGGCCCCGGACGTGCTGCTGCGCGCTGTCGCGGTGCTGCTGGACCGGCGTCCCGAGCTGCGCTCGCGCATCGTCGTCCCCGTGGTCGGCGGCCCCAGCGGCAGCGGCCTCGCCAAGCCCGAGGGCCTCCAGAAGCTGGCGGCCCGCCTGGGCATCGCCGACGTCGTCCGCTTCCACCCGCCCGTCGGCCAGGACCGCCTCGCCGACTGGTACCGCGCCGCGTCCGTGCTGGTCATGCCCTCGTACAGCGAGTCCTTCGGCCTCGTCGCCATCGAGGCCCAGGCCTGCGCCACCCCGGTCCTCGCGGCGGCCGTCGGCGGTCTGCCCGTGGCCGTACGCGAGGGGGTCAGCGGCTTCCTCGTCGACGGCCACGACCCGGCCGACTACGCCACCGCGCTCGCCCGCTTCGCCGACGACCCGGCCCTGGCCGGCGCCATGGGCACGGCCGCCGCCGACCACGCCCGCTCCTTCGGCTGGGGCGCGGCGGCCGCCGCGACTGCGGAGGTTTACACGGCTGCTGTCGCCGAACGGCGGCGGCGTCTGCGCGTCGGCACGTCCGCGCGGTAAGTGCCCGCTCCTCGCCGAGCCCCGGGCGTCGCCTACGCTCGGCACATGTCCGATGCGAAGACCACCATCGAGCACGCGCTTCGTGAGGCGGACCTCGAATGGGAGAGCCCGGCCGGCTCCGACGGCACGTACGTCGTCAAGCTCCCCGGCACGCGCAAGCTGTCGACGACCGTCTCCCTGGTCGTCGGCAACCACTCGCTGTCCGTCAACGCCTTCGTCGTACGGTGCCCCGACGAGAACCACGCCGCCGTGCACCGCTGGCTGCTGGAGCGCAACACCCGGCTCTACGGGCTCGCCTACGCCGTCGACCGGCTCGGGGACATCTACCTCGTCGGACGGCTGCCGCTGGCGGCCGTGACGCCCGACGAGGTCGACCGCATCCTGGGGCAGGTCCTGGAGCACGCGGACGGCAGCTTCAACACGCTGCTGGAGATGGGTTTCGCCAGCGCGATCCGCAAGGAATACGCGTGGCGCACGGCGCGCGGCGAGTCGACGCGCAACCTCGACGCGTTCACGCGCCTGACGCGCGACGAGCCGACGCCGTAGGGGGCCCGGCCGCTCAGGCCGAGGCCGTCTCGGCCGCCGTCTCGGCCGCCGTCTCGGCCGCCGGCCGAGCGGCCGCGCCGGCCGCGTCAGTCGCGCCCTCTGCGGGGAGCCCCCGCATCAGCCACCAGTACCCGGCGGCCGCGACCGTGCCCACGACCGCGCACCCCGCCCACAGCACCTTCGACCCGTACTCGTCGATCACGAACCCGCCCGCGAGCGGGGCGACCAGCGCCGCGAGGGACCACGAGAGGGTGTAGACGCCCTGGTAGCGCCCCCGCCCCTGCGCGGGGGAGAGCCGCACCACGAGCCCCATCTGGGTGGGGGAGTTGACGATCTCCGCCAGGGTCCAGACGCAGATGGTCAGCGCGTACACGCCCAGCGAGCCCGCGAAGGCGGTGAGCCCGAAGCCGTACCCGGCCAGCAGGGCGGAGATCACGAGCAGCCGCTGGGGGTCGCGGTGCTCGATGAAGCGGGTCACGGGGATCTGGAGGGCGACGATCAGGACGCCGTTGACGGCGATGGCCATGCCGTAGTCGCTGCTGGAGAAGCCGTCCTTGCCCATGGCCACCGGCAGGCCCACCGAGTGCTGCATAAAGATCAGGGCCATCAGGAAGGACAGCCCGACGACGCCCATGAAGCGACGGTCGCGCAGCACCGTCCCCAGCCCGACCGGGGGCTCCTCGGCGGCCCCGTCCGCCCCGGGCACGGCCGTGGGCCGGGTCTCGGGAAGCTTGAGGAAGACCAGGACCGCGCAGGCGAGAGTCAGCGCGGCCTCGCCGAGGAAGCCGATCAGATAGCTGTACTGGGCGATGACACCGGCCGCGAGCGAGGAGAACGCGAAGCCCAGGTTGATGGCCCAGTAGTTGAGCGCGAACGCGCGGACGCGGTCCTCGGGGGCGACGATGTCGGCCATCATCGCCTGGACGGCCGGGCGGGAGGCGTTGCTGGTCACGCCCACCAGGAAGGCGACGGCCGCGATGGCGGCGGGCTGCTCGACGAAGCCGAGCAGCGCCACGGTGCCGGCGGTGGACAGCTGGGCGATCAGCAGCGTGGGGCGGCGGCCGAGCCGGTCGGTCATCACGCCGGCGCCGAGGGAGGAGACGACCTGGCCGAGCCCGTGCAGCGCGGCGACGAGACCGGCGTAGGAGGCGGAGTAGCCCCGGTCGACGGTCAGATAGAGCGCCAGGAACGTGGCGACGAAGGCGCCCATCCGGTTGATCAGGGTCGACGTCCACAGCCACCAGAACGCCCGGGGCAGTCCCGAGACGCTCTGCTTCGCGGCCCTCCCGATACTCGCGACCGACATCCCGCGCCCCCCGAAAGTAAGTGGTACTAAGCTCTCCGCACCTTACGCATTTGAACGTGTCCACGCCATCCAATTGACGATCGGCGTCAATCGTCCCGGGCGCGGGGCGCTCGTACGGTCGATTACGCTCAAGGGCATGGCCGACGCACCGTACAAGCTGATCCTCCTCCGCCACGGCGAGAGCGAATGGAACGCGAAGAACCTGTTCACCGGCTGGGTGGACGTCAACCTCAACGAGAAGGGCGAGAAGGAGGCTGTCCGGGGCGGTGAGCTCCTCAAGGACGCCGGCCTGCTCCCGGACGTGGTCCACACGTCCCTCCAGAAGCGCGCGATCCGCACCGCGCAGCTCGCGCTGGAGTCCGCCGACCGCCACTGGATCCCGGTCCACCGCTCCTGGCGGCTGAACGAGCGCCACTACGGCGCCCTCCAGGGCAAGGACAAGGCCCAGACGCTGGCCGAGTTCGGCGAGGAGCAGTTCATGCTCTGGCGCCGTTCGTACGACACCCCGCCGCCGGCCCTTGAGGACGGCAGCGAGTTCTCGCAGAGCGACGACCCGCGCTACGCCTCGATCCCGAGCGAGCTGCGCCCGCGCACCGAGTGCCTCAAGGACGTCGTCGAGCGCATGCTGCCGTACTGGTACGACGGCATCGTCCCGGACCTGATGGCCGGCCGCACCGTCCTGGTCGCCGCGCACGGCAACTCGCTGCGCGCCCTGGTCAAGCACCTCGACGGCATCTCCGACGCCGACATCGCGGGCCTGAACATCCCGACCGGCATCCCGCTCGCCTACGAGCTCGACGCCGACTTCCGCCCGGTCGTCCCCGGCGGCACGTACCTCGACCCGGAGGCCGCCAAGGCCGCCATCGAGGCCGTGAAGAACCAGGGCAAGAAGAAGTAGGAAGTACCGAAGCGGAACGGGGCAGGGCCCCTGCCCGGCAGTCGATGGCTGCCGGGCAGGGGCCCTTCTCTACGCGTGAGTGACGTGCGTGGACTCGTCAGGCGCAGCTTCCGCCGCACTGGCACGAGCCGCCGCTCTGGCAGCCGCACGAGCACCCAGGACCACACTGACAGCCGCTCATTCGGTCTCCTCCCTCGAAGGGGTGTCTGCCTCCACCCAGTCAAGGACCGCCCGCAGCGAGCGTCAATGCCCATCGCGTACGTATGTACGGGGCGGACGGGGGCGTACAGGCGCACGGCAGGGGCGCCAGGGCGTACGGGGGAGCGGGCCCGCCTTCCGGGGGTGTCAGTCCGCCTCGACCGCGCCGGTGGCGCCGCCGGCCTGGACGATCTCGTCCGCGTGCTCGCCGGTCACCAGGTAGACCACGCGCTTGGCCACCGACACCGCGTGGTCGGCGAAGCGCTCGTAGTAGCGGCCCAGCAGGGTCACGTCGACGGCCGTCTCGATGCCGTGCCGCCAGCGGTCGTCCATCAGGTGCTGGAAGAGCGTGCGGTGGAGCATGTCCATGGCGTCGTCGTCCTGCTCCAGCTGGAGCGCCAGGTCCACGTCCTTGGTGATGATCACCTCGGCCGCCTTGGCCATCAGCCGCTGGGCGAGCTGGCCCATCTCCAGGACCGTGGAGTGGAGGTCGCGCGGGACCGCCGTCTCCGGGAAGCGCAGCCGGGCCAGCTTGGCCACGTGCTGGGCGAGGTCGCCGGAACGCTCCAGGTCCGCGCTCATGCGCAGCGAGGTGACGACGATCCGCAGGTCCGTGGCGACCGGCTGCTGCCGTGCCAGCAGGGCGATCGCCCGGGCCTCCAGGTCCCGCTGGAGGTCGTCGACCTTGGCGTCCGCCGCGATCACCGTCTCCGCCAGCTTGAGGTCCGCGTCCAGGATCGCCGTGGTGGCGCGCCCGATCGCGGAGCCGACCAGCCGGGCCATCTCGACCAGGCCCTCGCCGATCGAATCCAGCTCCTCGTGGTACGCGTCCCGCATGTCCTGTCCTTCTCTCACCTTGGCAGCGCCGGGACCGGCTCCGGCGGCTTCCCGCCGACCGTCATCCCGGCCGTGACCTCTACGTTCCGGCCGGAACGTAGACGGCAGGCGGCCGCCGGAGTGAACCAGCACTGGCCTGAAGGTGAACTCTTGGCAACGGGTGTTCGAGGTGCCCCCCATTTGGCTGTGGCTGTGTCGGCGCGCCCGCATAACCTTGACTCATGAACCTGGATGCGGCCGTCGCCGCAGCGGCAGCGATCGCCGGAGTGTGCACCGGTGTGATCGCCATGCTGGCGTTCCGCTGGAGCGAGCGCGACCAGGCTCGTCCCACCCGTAGCTCCCTGCACACCGACGCCGTGCTGCCGCCCGGCGTCGACACCGTCCTCTCCGTACTGCGCTCCTCCGCCGTCGTCCTCGACGAGGCCGACGCCGTGGTCAAGGCCAGCTCCGCCGCCTACGCCCTCGGGCTGGTGCGCGGCGGGAAGCTCGCCGTCGAGCCCATGCTCCAGATGGCCCGCGACACCCGCCGGGACGGCGAGATACGCCAGGTCGAGCTCGACCTCCCCCGGCGCGGCACCGGGCGCGGCGAAGCGCTCGCCGTGTCGG
Source organism: Streptomyces hesseae (assembly GCF_031845785.1). Lineage (NCBI taxonomy): Bacteria > Bacillati > Actinomycetota > Actinomycetes > Kitasatosporales > Streptomycetaceae > Streptomyces > Streptomyces hesseae. The sequence goes on along the minus strand of NZ_JAVRFI010000019.1, from coordinate 36,733 downwards.
CCAGAGTCGCGCCGCTCGGCTCCCGGCTCGTGCTGCTGCTGGTCGAGGACCTCACCGAGGCCCGCCGCATCGAGGCCGTCCGCCGCGACTTCGTCGCCAACGTCAGCCATGAGCTCAAGACACCCGTCGGCGCGCTCTCCCTGCTCTCCGAGGCCGTCATGGACGCCTCCGACGACCCCGAGGCGGTCATCCGCTTCGCCGGCCGGATGCAGATAGAGGCCACCCGGCTGACCAGCCTGGTCCAGGAGATCATCGACCTCTCCCGGGTGCAGTACGACGACCCGCTGGAGGACTCCGAGCCCGTCCGGGTGGGCGAGCTCGTCGCCGAGGCCGTGGACCGCTGCCGCCAGACCGCCGCCAGCAAGCAGATAACCATGGCCACCGGAGGCACTGCCGAGCTCCACGTCTGGGGCAACCGCGGCCAGCTCGCCGCCGCCCTCGGCAACCTCGTGGAGAACGCGGTCAACTACAGCCCCGCCCGCACGCGCGTCGGCATCGCCGCCCGCCGCGTCGCCGCCCCCGGCGGCGACCTGATCGAGATCGCCGTCACCGACCAGGGCATCGGCATCTCCGAGAAGGACCGCGAGCGCGTCTTCGAGCGCTTCTACCGCGTCGACCCCGCCCGCTCCCGCGCCACCGGCGGCACGGGCCTCGGCCTGTCCATCGTCAAGCACGTGGCCGCCTCGCACAGTGGCGAGGTCACCGTCTGGAGCGCCGAGGGCCAGGGCTCCACGTTCACGCTGCGGCTGCCCGAGGCGGGCGCGGCCCGTGACCGCGAGCGGGGCGGCAAGCACCCGCGCACCGGCCAGGAGCCGGGACCGTCGCCGGTCCCGGACTCCGGCGACACCCCAGACGGGCCCGCCGGCGCGACCTACGCCGGCGAGCACCTCCCCCTGCCGGGGGTCCGGCCGTGAGCCCCGGCACTCTCCTCCTCTTCCTCTCTTCCCCCTCTCCGCACTTCTCAGAGAACCGACCGGAGGCCGCCTCGTGACCCGAGTGCTCGTCGTCGAGGACGAAGAATCCTTCAGCGACGCGTTGTCCTACATGCTCCGCAAGGAAGGCTTCGAGGTCGCGGTCGCGGCCACCGGGCCCGACGGGCTGGACGAGTTCGAGCGCAACGGCGCCGACCTGGTCCTGCTCGACCTGATGCTGCCGGGCCTGCCCGGCACGGAGGTCTGCCGGCAGCTGCGGGGACGCTCCAATGTGCCCGTGATCATGGTGACCGCCAAGGACAGCGAGATCGACAAGGTCGTCGGCCTGGAAATAGGAGCCGACGACTACGTCACCAAGCCCTTCTCCTCCCGCGAGCTCGTCGCCCGCATCCGCGCGGTGCTCCGCCGCCGGGGCGAGCCCGAGGAGGTCACCCCCGCCGCGCTGGAGGCCGGCCCGGTCCGCATGGACGTCGACCGGCACGTCGTCACCGTCGCCGGCGGCAAGGTCGACCTGCCGCTGAAGGAGTTCGACCTCCTGGAGATGCTGCTGCGCAACGCCGGGCGTGTCCTGACCCGGATGCAGCTGATCGACCGCGTCTGGGGCGCGGACTACGTGGGCGACACCAAGACCCTCGACGTCCACGTCAAGCGCCTGCGCGCCAAGATCGAGCCCGACCCGGGCGCGCCGCGCTACCTGGTCACGGTGCGGGGGCTGGGCTACAAGTTCGAGCCGTAAACCGGCCTCGGCTCACGACCCGCCGGACGGAGTCCGGCGCAGCGGCCCGAAGCCCGGGAGGCCCCCCAGGGCCGAGCGGTGCGAGGGGCGCGTGAGGAAGGTGCTCGAGCCGTAAACCGGCCTTGGCCCTGGGGCGCGGGTAAGCGAAAGGGGCCCGGAAACCTCACGAGGTTTCCGGGCCCCTTCGCATACCGTCAGTGGCCCGCGTGCTGCGGGGTGGCCGAGGCGCCCGCGCCCGGCTTGGTGCCCGCCTGGTGGCCGGCGCCCTGCGGCTGGCCCGCGGGCGCGCCGGCCGGGGCCGAGGAGGCGCCGGCGGGGGCGCTCGGCGTGCCGCTCGGCGTGCCGGCGGGGGACTGGGCCGGGCCCCAGTCCTTGTAGAAGCTCTTCGCCGGGACGACGAACGCGGCGATCTTCACCTCACCCGTGGAGCTGAAGTCGAAGGACAGCCGCTGGGTCGCGCCGTCCTTCAGGCCCTCGCGGCCCTTCGGCAGCACCGCGGAGGGGTTGTCCTTGCCGCCCAGGACGATCGAGCCGCCCGCCGGCACGACGACCGGGCCGGAGCCCTTCGCCGGGGCCAGCGTCACGGGCGAGTCCAGGCCCGTGAGCTTGATCGAGCGCAGCTCCTGGTCCTTGCGGCCGTTGTTGAAGACCTTGCCCGTGACGACCGCCGGGCCACCGGCCTTGAGGTCCTCCTGGGTGATCACATTGACGTTCTGGAGCCGGATGTCGCCGACCGAAGTGGCGGCGTTGTCCGGCTTGACCTCCAGCGTCTGCGCCTTGTTGCCCGCGGCGCAGGCGGAGAGCGAGGCGATCGAGACCACGAGGGCGGAAGCGGCGAGAGCGCCGCGTCGAAGGCTGCTGCTCACGGCGGCGGCATCTCCTTGGACGAGGTGCACGTACGAGGTACGCACGGGATAAGGGTCTTGTCAGCGGGCTTAGGTTACCGAGCCGTCGTACGGCGTCCGCACCCGACCCGCCCCCATGGTCAACTCGGCGCCACGACGGCCCCACGGCCGAATATCGACGACGGCCGGAACTCCGGCCGCCGCGGAACGCCCGGCCGGGTGACGCGAGGGAATATCGGCAATGAATGCGAGAGGTCCCGGGAAGCCCCTTCCGGAATTGATCAAGTTCGGCTTGATCAATTCCGGAAGGGAAGTACGGAAGGGATGCGCGCCCCGAACGGAGTACCGGAAGTCGGCCGACCGGAGCCCGGCAAACCGGGACGTTCGGCCGCTCGCGGGGCCTGTCCGACAGGTGTAACGTGCGCGTTTCGCCTGACCCGGACAACCGCTCCGACCTGCGAATACCTGCTTCCGGAAGGGCTCCGCAGCACGTTCCGGTTGCTGTTGTCAAGCCCTGAGATATGCCCTGACCTGCGGAAACGCCATTCAGAACGGACAGTTCCCGTGTTAGACTGGATAGCCACGGAAGGGGTACCTGTCACATGACGTTCAAGGTTGGCGACACCGTGGTCTATCCCCATCACGGGGCCGCGCTGATCGAGGCCATCGAAACTCGCCAGATCAAAGGCGTGGACAAGACCTACTTGGTGCTGAAGGTCGCCCAGGGTGACCTGACGGTTCGGGTGCCGGCGGACAATGCCGAGTTCGTCGGCGTTCGCGATGTGGTCGGCCAGGACGGGCTTGACCGGGTCTTCGAGGTGCTCCGCGCACCGTACGCCGAAGAGCCGACGAACTGGTCCCGTCGCTACAAGGCAAATCTCGAGAAGCTCGCGTCCGGCGACGTGATCAAGGTCGCCGAGGTCGTTCGCGACCTGTGGCGGCGTGAGCGTGAGCGCGGTCTTTCCGCAGGTGAGAAGCGCATGCTCGCCAAGGCGCGGCAGATCCTGGTGAGCGAGCTCGCCCTCGCGGAGAGCACCAACGAGGACAAGGCCGAGGCCCTGCTCGACGAGGTTCTCGCGTCCTGACGTAACAGCACAGGTGCCGGCGGCTGTGCCCCGCAACTGGCTTCATAGAAGTGCCGCGGTGCCCGCGTGATGACTCGAGAGTCATCCGGCGGGCGCTGCGGCGTCTTCGGCTCTACAGCTTTTGTGCCCACGAGCTTCATGCTTTGCCTACGAGCTTTGTGCCTACGAGCTCTGTGCTTACGCATCGCGCGCTTGGCGTGCCGGGCCCGGGCAGCCGGCCCGACCAGCTCGTCACGGAAGGGGCTGGTCGGGGCATCGTGCCCGGCACTCCCCCCAGCTCTTCGAGCAGGGGGTACCCCCAGGCCATACCCAATTCGGCGAAGGAAACAAACCTGAACGCCAACCCAATGTCTGATCGAGGCAGCTCTCAGACGTTTTCGCGTACCGCCGCCGTCATTCCCGCCGCGGGCCGCGGCGTCCGGCTCGGACCGGGCGCCCCCAAAGCCCTGCGGGCCCTGAGCGGTACCCCCATGCTGGTCCACGCGGTACGGGCCATGGCGGCCTCCCGCGCGGTCTCGCTCGTCGTCGTGGTCGCCCCGCCGGACGGCGCCGCCGAGGTCCGCAACCTCCTCGACGCCCATCCGCTGGCCGACCGCGACAGCACCCGCACCGACGTCGTGGTCGTCCCCGGCGGCGCGACCCGCCAGGAGTCCGTCCGGCTGGGCCTCGCGGCCCTGCCCGCCGACGTCACCGCCGTCCTCGTCCACGACGCCGCCCGCCCGCTGGTGCCCGTCGACACCGTCGACGCCGTCGCCGCCGCCGTCCGCGAGGGCGCGCCCGCCGTCGTACCGGCGCTGCCGCTCGCGGACACCGTCAAGCAGGTCGAGCCGCGCACCGGCGAGCGCGCCGGTGAGCCGGAGCCCGTGGTGGGCACGCCCGAGCGGGCGCTGCTGCGGGCCGTGCAGACGCCGCAGGGCTTCGACCGGGCGGTGCTCGTCGAGGCGCACGAGAAGGTCGCCGTGGAGGGCGAGGGCGCCACGGACGACGCCGGCCTGGTCGAGCGGCTCGGTGTCCAGGTCGTGGTCGTGCCCGGCCACGAGGAGGCGTTCAAGGTGACCCGGCCGCTGGACCTCGTCCTGGCCGAGGCCGTACTCGCCCGTAGGAGGGCCAACGATGGCTTCTGACCGCCCCCCGCTGCCCCTGGTGGGCATCGGCACCGATGTGCACGCCTTCGAGGAGGGCCGCGAGCTGTGGTGCGCGGGCCTGCTGTGGGAGGGCGCGAGCCACGGCCTCGCGGGCCACTCCGACGGCGACGTCGCCGCCCACGCGGCCTGCGACGCGCTGTTCTCCGCGGCCGGGGTCGGCGACCTCGGCGCCCACTTCGGCACGGACCGGCCCGAGTGGTCGGGCGCGTCCGGCGTCACGCTCCTGACGGAGGCGGCCCGGATCGTGCGCGCGGCGGGGTTCGAGATCGGAAATGTCGCCATTCAGGTGATCGGCGTGCGGCCGAAGATCGGCAAGCGGAGGGAAGAGGCGCAGAAGGCGCTCTCCGCCGCTGTGGGGGCCCCTGTGGCCGTTTCCGGCACCACGACCGACGGTCTCGGCCTCACCGGCCGGGCGGAGGGCCTGGCGGCCATCGCGACGGCGCTGGTGTACCGCGTCTGACACGCGGCGTAGCCATGTCCGGGGTCCGGGGCGGAGTCCCCGGTTTCGGGAAGGGGCGGGTCAGGGGAAAGATCCACGGACCCGTACCCGCCCCACCCGGAAGGACCCATCCGTGTCTGCCGCGCTCTCCGACGACCTCAAGTCGTACATCGACGACAACCCCGCCTTCGTCACCGTGGCCACCGTCCAGCCCGACGGCAGCCCCCAGCTCTCCGTCACCTGGATCAAACGCGACGGCGACGACCTGCTGTTCTCCACGACGGTCGGCCGCCGCAAGGAGCGCAATCTCCGCCGCGAGCCCCGCGTCACCGTCATGGTCAACCCGCCCAACGCGCCGTACACCTACGCCGAGGTGCGCGGCACCGCCAGCATCACCACCGAGGGCGGTCCCGAGCTGATCGACGAGCTGTCGCGGAAGTACACCGGCAAGGACTACGCCGACTTCAACCCGGCCGCCAAGGATGACGCCCAGCGCGTCGTGGTCCGCATCACGCCGCGCAAGGTCGTCGGCTCCCTCTAGTACGCCCGGTACGCCGGCCTCAGCCGCCCTCCGACCGCACGGCACCCACCCGGTCGGAGCGCCGCGGCTCGTTCAGCAGCGGCAGCCCGTCGAGCGTGGGTGCGGCCCCGCTGTGGCGGATGTCCTCCATGCCCCTGCGCAGCGCCGAGCGCAGCCGCCGGCCGAGCGGGCGCTCGACGTAGCGGTGCATGAGCCAGGCGGCGCCCAGCATCACCGTGATCAGCCCGGTGACGAGCGGCAGCGGGGGGACGGCCTCGCGCAGCGCGTAGATGATCGTCATCCCGATGTACTGGTGGAGCAGGTACATCGGGTAGGTGAGCGCGCCCGCCGTGGTCAGCCAGCGCCACCGCACCCGGTCGAAGGTGCCCAGCGCCACCGGCGCCATCACCGCGAAGATCGCGAAGACCATGACCTGTGCCGGGAGGAGCGCCGTCGTGTGGTTGGCGTTGTCGTGCACCCGCTTGGCCACCTGGTGGTTGGCGAGCAGGTACGAGATGGCGACGATGCCCCAGAGCAGGGCCGTGGGCCGGTAGCGGTGCATGAGGTAGTAGGCGATGCCCGCGACGAAGTACGGCGCCGCGAAGGGCGTCGTCCACAGCGTGAGGAGCTTGCTGTCGGCCGTCGGGGCGATGGCGGCGGCCAGGGTCCAGACGCCGCAGAAGATCACGCAGCGGCGGTAGGTGACGCCCCTGGCCACGACGAGGGCGAAGAGGACGTAGAACTTCAGCTCCACGAAGAGCGTCCAGTAGACGCCGTCCACGTCCCAGACGCCGAGTCCCTGCTGGAGCATGGTCAGGTTGGTGAAGACGGTCTCCGGGCCCGCCACCGAGCGGACCTCCGGCCACAGCATGACCACACCACCGGTCAGCAGGATCGCCACCCAGTAGGCGGGGTAGATCCGCGCGGCCCGGGACACCACGAAGTCACCGAGGGACCTGCCCCAGGCGCTCATGCAGATGACGAAGCCGCTGATGAGGAAAAAGATCTCCACGCCCAGCCAGCCGTAGCGCGTTATCGGCTCGATGCCCGGGAACAGCAGGCGCGGGTCGCGGTTCCAGCCGCCGTTCAGACTCGTGTAGTGGTACAGCACGACCATGAGGGCCGCGAGCAGACGGAGTCCGTCCAGGATGCAGAGCCTGGGACCAGGCCCACCCGGTCGGACGCCATCGTTTTCGCCGCCGCTGGCGAAACGCATGTCGTCCTCTCCCGTTGGCTGTCGGCCCGCTGCGCTTACGGGCCACCCTGCATGCTGACACACCCAACGTGCCCGACGGGTGACCGAACGTCACGGACGGGCCGCCGGCCTCCCGGTTTCCGCCCGATGCCCGGGGCGGGTCCCCCAAAAGGAGCAACGGCGGCCCCCCGGATGACCGGGGGACCGCCGTCGGGGCGTGGCGGGCGGGCTCGGGGCAGCCGCCGGGTGGCGTCAGGCGCGCTCGCGTGGTGCGCGCATGTCCGCCAGCGCCTTGGCCATGCCGCGTTTGAGCAAGCGGGCGACGGGGCGCTCCACGTAGCGGTGCAGCAGCCAGGAGGCCACCAGCATCAGCGCGACGAGGGCGGGGACGAGGACGTAGCGCGAGATGTCGTTCTCGAACTCCTTGATGACCGTCCAGCCGATGCGCTCGTGCAGCAGGTAGAGCGGGTACGTCAGCGCGCCCGCCGTCGGCAGCCAGCGCCAGTTGATCCGGCTCGTCTTGCCGAGCGCCACCGCGGCGATCGCCAGGTAGAAGAGGGCGAGCAGCATTACCAAGGGCCACAGCGGGAGCTTGTGCCCCACGTACTTCTGCACGTTGTGGTGCGTGCTGAACGCGAAGTGCTGACCGGCCACGAAGGTCGCGGCGACGATGCCCCACAGCAGCAGATTGGGGCCGTAGCGGTACATCAGGTAGAACGCCATGCCGGCGATGAAGAACCAGCAGTCGTTCGGCATCAGCACCGCGTCCAGCGCGTCGACGTCGAGGCCTGCGGCGACGGAGGCGGCCATGGCCCAGATCACGCAGAACCCGACGACCGTCCGGTAGGTCAGCCCTCTCCAGGCGATGAGCAGCGCGAAGAGCAGGTAGAAGCGGATCTCCGCCCACAGCGTCCAGTAGACCCCGTCCGCGGGGGCGACCTTCATCGGCTCGTGGAACATCGTGAGGTTGACCGCGACATCGCTCAGCGAGGGGCCGGGTCCGTTCACGGGCCAGATGGAGACGACGAGCGTCGCGGCGAGCACGGCGAACCAGTAGGCGGGGTAGAGGCGGGTGACGCGCGAGGTCGCGAAGTCGCCGATGCTTCTGCCCCAGGCGCTCATACAGATGACGAAGCCGCTGATGAGGAAGAAGAGCTGGACGCCCAGCCACCCATAGGAGGCCGGCACGTACGCCACCGGGAAGCGCTCGGTGGCAGGTTTGGACCACGCGGCGCTGTTGAAGGCGATGTAGTGGTAGAGCACGACCATGAGGGCTGCGAGCAGACGCAGGCCATCCAGTGCGGCGAGTCTCCCCTTGGGCGCTATTCGCGGGAGTGGTGAGGCAGGACGTTCCTTCTGCCGCTGCTGCACCGTCACGGAGGACGTCAACGTCCCTCCTGAGTCCTGTGTCCGGATTTCGCTGGTTTTATCGGGGGCCTGGCCGGGAAGGCACGACCGCCGGGGAAGCTACCATGCGGCCCCCTATCATGTGCAGATAGTAAGGAGAGGTCAAAGACCCGCCACGGGTTCCACGGAAGCTGTCGCTCCGCCGCAGTAGGGCTCCGCGCTCGTACCCGTTATCGAGTCAGCCCGTGCCGCCAGGGGCGATGCACCCCCTCAGGGCCACTACCCTGGTGCCGTGACCATTCGCCTGTACGACACCAGCGCCCGGCAGATCCGTGACTTCTCCCCGCTGATCCCGGGCTGCGTCTCGATCTACCTGTGCGGGGCGACCGTACAGGCAGCGCCGCACATCGGGCACATCCGTTCCGGTCTGAACTTCGACATCATGCGCCGCTGGTTCGCCTACCGCGGCTACGACGTGACGTTCGTGCGCAACGTCACGGACATCGATGACAAGATCATCGCGAAGGCCGCCGAGCAGGGCCGTCCCTGGTGGGCGATCGGCTACGAGAACGAGCGCGCCTTCAACGACGGCTACGCCGCCCTCGGCTGCCTGCCGCCCACCGTCGAGCCCCGCGCCACCGGCCACATCACCGAGATGGTCGAGATGATGCGCGGCCTGATCGAGCGCGGCCACGCCTACGCCGCCGAGGGCAACGTCTACTTCGACGTGCGCTCCTTCCCCGGCTACCTCCAGCTCTCCAACCAGGAGCTGGACAATCTCCTCCAGCCTTCGGGCGAGGGCGAGACCGGCAAGCGGGATCCGCGCGACTTCGCCATGTGGAAGGCCGCCAAGGAAGGCGAGCCGAGCTGGGAGACCCCCTGGGGCCGCGGCCGGCCGGGCTGGCACCTGGAGTGCTCCGCCATGGCGCACAAGTACCTGGGCAAGTCCTTCGACATCCACGGCGGCGGCCTGGACCTGATCTTCCCCCACCACGAGAACGAGATCGCCCAGGCCAAGGCCTTCGGCGACGACTTCGCCTCGTACTGGGTGCACAACGCCTGGGTCACCATGAGCGGCGAGAAGATGTCCAAGTCCCTGGGCAACTCGGTGCTCGTCTCCGAGATGGTCAAGCAGTGGCGCCCGATCGTCCTCCGCTACTACCTGGGCACCCCCCACTACCGCTCGATGATCGAGTACAGCCCGGAGGCCCTGCACGAGGCCGAGGCGGCGTTCGCCCGCATCGAGGGCTTCATGCAGCGCGTCGTGGAGCTGGCCGGTCCCGTGGAGCCCGCCGCCGAGGTCCCGCTCGCCTTCGCCGAGGCCATGGACGACGACCTGGGCGTCCCGCAGGCGCTGGCGATCGTCCACACCACCGTCCGCCAGGGCAACTCCGCGCTGAGCGCCGACGACAAGGAGACGGCCGTCGCCCGGCTGGCCGAGGTCCGCGCCATGCTCGGCGTCCTGGGCCTGGACCCACTGGCCGAGCACTGGGCCGGCGCTGCCACGGGCCGTGGGGACGATCTTCACGGCGTGGTGGACTCCCTGGTCAGGATGGTGCTGGAGCAGCGCGAGAGCGCCCGGGGCCGCAAGGACTACGCGGCCGCCGACGCCATCCGCGATCAGCTCCAGCAGTCCGGCCTCGCCATCGAGGACACCCCCTCCGGCCCCCGCTGGACCCTGTCCTGAGGGACACTTTTCGTACGCACGTCTACTGAGCCTCGCCCCATGCGGCTCTGAGCAGTAAAGAGATAGGTGACCCCCATGGCCGGCAACAGCCAGCGCAGGAACCGTCGCACGTCCAACAAGAAGGGCGCGACGGTCGGCAGCGGCGGCCAGCGGCGCCGGGGCCTGGAGGGCAAGGGCCCGACCCCGCCCGCGAGCATGCGCAAGGGACACAAGAAGAACCGTGTCGCCGCGGCCCAGGCCAAGCACGCGGCCCGCCGCCCGGCTCCCCGCCGCGGCGGTCCCAAGGGCACCAACGAGCTCGTCGTCGGCCGTAACTCGGTCGTCGAGGCGCTGCGCGAGGGCGTGCCCGCGAACACGCTCTACGTCCAGCAGTTCGTCGACAGCGACGAGCGCGTGCGCGAGGCCATCCAGCTCGCCACGGAGAAGGGCCTCAACCTCATGGAGGCCCCGCGTCCGGAGCTGGACCGCATGACCAACGGCCTGAACCACCAGGGCCTGGTCCTGTCGGTGCCCCCGTACGACTACGCGCACCCCGAGGACCTGACCGCGGCCGCCGCCGGCAACGGCGAGGACCCGCTGATCGTCGCCCTCGACGGCATCACCGACCCGCGCAACCTCGGCGCCGTCGTCCGCTCCGTCTCCGCCTTCGGCGGCCACGGCGTGGTCGTCCCCGAGCGCCGCGCGGCCGGTATGACCGCCAGCGCCTGGAAGACCTCCGCCGGCACCGCCGCCCGGACGCCCGTCGCCCGCGCCACCAACATGACGCGGATGCTGGAGGCGTACCAGAAGGAGGGCCTGATGGTCGTCGGCCTCGCGGCGGACGGCGAGACCGAGCTCCACGAGCTGGAGGCCCTGGAGGGCCCGGTCGTGATCGTCGTCGGCAGCGAGGGCAAGGGCCTCTCCCGCCTCGTCGGCGAGACCTGCGACTTCCGTGTGCGCATCCCGATGCCGGGCGGCGCCGAGTCGCTGAACGCCGGTGTCGCGGCGGGCGTCGTGCTCTACGAGGCGTCGCGCCGCCGCGCCTGACGCGCCGGGCGGGACCAGCGGTACGACGGTGGCCGGGGAGGATCCTCCCCGGCCACCGCGCGTTCACCGGCCGCCGCACGTTTAACGGAGGACGTTCGGCCGAAGACGTTCTGAAGATATTGACGGGTCCTGGACACATCCAACCGGTCAAGGCAGTGTCCTAACCTCCGGTCACTCGGTTAGATGAGTGTGGACACCAGAACACCCCGCACACCTACGGGGGGAAGCTCTTCCGGGTACGACGACCAGCCCGCGCTGAGTACGGTGAAGGTCCCGTCCGACCCCGCGCAGGTCATCGTCAACCATCTGAGCTTCCGGGTGCAGCTCGCCCGGCCCCCACGCGCAGCCCGGCAGTTCGCCGGGGGAGCGGACACGGCACGGATCCCCGCCGCCAAGAGCGCCGGGGCCAAGCGCCGCGCCCCCGTGGTGTGGAGCGGGCGGACCGGGCCGGGAGACTCCGCCTCCACCCAGCTCCTCCAGGCCGTCCGTGACTCCGGCGGCCTCACCGCCCCGCTGCCCACGGTCGGCGGCGGCGACGCGGGCATCACCCAGGTGCTGCCGCGCATCAGCGTCGACGACGCCCCGGCCACCGTGATCGGCCCGCGCGGGCCCGCCGAGGAGCACGGCGGACCGCCGACCCAGCTCCTGCGCGGCATGCGCCCCACCCACAGCGCCTACGACGAGGACGCCGGCCATCCCGACGATCTCGACGACTTCGCCGACGAGCAGGACGCCGACGAGGACGAGCTCCGGCGCGGCCGCCAGGGCGACCCCGTCCGCCACGCCTATTACCCCGGGCGCCGGATGAACCTCGGCGTCGTCCTCCTCCCCCTGCGCGTCTTCCTCGGCCTCATCTCCGTCTACGGCGGGATGAACAAGCTCTGCGACCCCGTCTACTTCGACGGCGGCAAGCGCGGCTCCCTGGTCGAATGGCTCCACCAGCTCCACCCCTGGGCCGCCGCCGAGCCCCTGCGCGTCCTGGCCCTCGCCCACCCCGTCGGCGCCGGCCTGAGCGTCGCCTTCGCACAGGTCGTCATCGGCGTCCTCACCATCTTCGGCCTCTGGCAGCGGATCGCCGCCGCCGTCGGCGTGCTGCTCTCCGTGATCCTCCTCGTCACGGTCAGCTGGCGGACCACCCCGGTCTACGGCGCGCCCGACATCATCTACCTGGCCGCCTGGAGCCCCCTGGTGATCGCCGGGGCGCCCTTCTACTCCGTCGACGGCCGGCTCGCCGGCGAGGCCTGGCGGCGGCTCGGGCCGCGCGCCGAGCTCTGGGCGCTGCGGCGGCGCGTGCTGCGCCGGGGCGCGGTCATGGCCACGGTGCTCATCGGGATCTCCCTGCTCACCGGGTCGATGCTGGGCGGGGCCGTCCGCTCCTCCCGGGTCGCCGAGACGCCCGGCACCCCGCCCCCGCCGTCCAACAGCCTCCAGGGTTCGCCGCTGCCGCAGCGGCCCTCCTCGTCCTCGCCGCGCGGCTCGCACGGCCCGGCGACGTCGGGTGCGCCGAAGCCCAGCCCGTCCACCCGGAAGACGCCCACCCCCGGGGCGACGCCGTCCGCGCCGGCCGGCACGGTCCGTACGCCCACGGCGTCCGCTGGCGGCGCCGGGCAGTCCAGCGGGAGCGCGGGCAGCGTCCGCCCGGCGCCGCAGTCCCCGCACCAGGCACCGGCTCCGGCGGCCCCGCAGCACAGCTCCTCGGGGGCGACGACGGGCAGCTCGACCGGCGGCTCCACGGGTGGTTCCGGCGGCGGTTCGGGTGGCTCGGGCAGCGGAGGGGCCCTGGGAGGGCTTCTCGGCTAGTCGTCGCCGTATGCGAACGGTCCCGCGCCCTGTTCAGGGTGCGGGACCGTTCCGCGTCCCGTAAGGGGCGCGGGGAACTGCGCGACCAGCTACGGACGGCCCGCAGTCCGCACGACCGCGCGTCCGAGCGAAGCGCTAACGCGCCAGCTCCTTCGCCGCCTCCGCGAGGTCCTTCGCCGTATCGATCGCCCGCCAGTACGCGCCCTGCGGCAGCGGGAAGCCCGCGAGGCGGCGCTCGCGGGCCAGGCGGGGGAAGGTGGTGCGTTCGTGGTCGCCGCGCTCGGGCAGGAGGGCCGTGAAGGCGGGCGAGAAGACATAGACGCCGGCGTTGATCAGATACGGCGAGGGCGGCGCCTCGACGAAGTCCAGGACGTGCCCGAACTCGTCGGTCTTCACCGCGCCCCAGGGGATGCGCGGCCGGGCCAGCGCGAGCGTCGCCGTGGCGTCCCGCTCATGGTGGAAGGCGGCCATCTCGCGCAGCGAGAACCGGGTCCAGATGTCGCCGTTGGTGGCGTACCAGGGTTCGTCGGGGCGGGGCAGGGAGGCGGCCGCGTGCCGCAGGCCGCCACCGCGGCCGAGGGGTTCGGGCTCGACGACCGTCGTCACCCGCAGCGGGAGTTCGGCCGTGGCGAGCCAGTCCTCAAGAACACGCGCCAAATGGCCGCACGAGACCACGGCGTCGGTGACGCCCTCGGCGGCCAGCCAGGCGAGTTGATGGCCGATGATCGGGATTCCCGTGCCGGGGATCTCGACCATCGGCTTGGGACGGTCGTCGGTGTACGGACGGAGCCGCGAACCCTGGCCTCCGGCCAGGATCACGGCTTGTGTCGGGAACGGGCTGTGCTGCGTGCCGGTCATGCTCCGCACGATATGCGGTGCCGCGCGTGGAGGTGCGGCCGGCGGTGGGAGCGGTCAGTGGCTCTGGACGCCGGCGGCGAAGGCCGTGTCGCAGACGGGGCGGGAGAAGGACTGGGCCTTGCGCTCCCCGTACTTCTTGCGCGCGGCCTCGCCCAGCGCACGGGCGATCGCCATGCAGTGCTGGGCCAGCGAAGGACGGCCGTCGGCCGCCTCCTGAAGGTGCGTGAGGGCGACGCCGGGGTTCTTCTCCTGGAGCTCCAGGAGGAGCTTGTCGCGGAGCACCTCGTGCGGCGCGCGGGCCTTGGCGACGGTCGAGGCGGTGTCGGAGGACGCGGTGAGGACCTGCGACTCGGCGGTCGGCGCCGCCCAGGGAACGCGGGTCACCGCGAGAGTCCCCGAGAGCACGAGAACGACCGGGAGGACGAGAGCGAGGGTTCTGCCGATGCGGCGGGCGGCCTGGTTCATGCCGCAGATGGTAGCGAGGCGTAATGACGCCGCTCCATTTAGTCACCCGGTCGGGGGATGTCGATGGTTATCAGAATGACGGTTGAGTTGACGCACGGGGCTCGAAATGGGCGGTGTGCCGGGGTATTTGCCGCCGAAGCGCACCCCGCGTTCCGGGCCCCCTGGACCCGGACGCGGGGCGCGCTTCGGCGGTTACGCTCAGTCGCCGATGCGCTCGCCGGAGGACGTGGAGAACACGTGCAGTTCACCGGAGCGCGGGACGACGTGGAGCACGGAGCCCTTCTCGGGCACGCGGCGGCCGTGGACGCGGACCACGATGTCCTTCTGCTCGCCGCCCACCTCGGCGGTGCCGTAGACGTAGCCGTCGGCGCCGAGCTCCTCGACGACGTTGACGGTCACGGCGACGCCGCCGGGCTCGTCGCCCTTGCCGTCGGGCCGCTCGACGACGTCGAAGTGCTCGGGCCGGACGCCCACGGTGACGGTGCGGTCGCCCTTGTCGGCGGCGGTGGTCAGCGCCTCGCGGGGCACGGGCACGACGTCGGAGCCGAACCTCACCCCGCCGTCGGTGATCGGCACCTCGACGAGGTTCATCGCGGGGGAGCCGATGAAGCCTGCCACGAAGAGGTTGGCCGGCCGGTCGTACATGTTGCGCGGGGAGTCGATCTGCTGGAGCAGGCCGTCCTTGAGCACCGCGACCCGGTCGCCCATGGTCATGGCCTCGACCTGGTCGTGGGTGACATAGACGGTGGTGATGCCCAGGCGGCGCTGGAGGCTCGCGATCTGGGTGCGGGTCTGGACGCGCAGCTTGGCGTCGAGATTGGACAGCGGCTCGTCCATGAGGAAGACCTGCGGCTCGCGGACGATGGCGCGGCCCATGGCCACGCGCTGGCGCTGGCCGCCGGAGAGGGCCTTGGGCTTGCGGCCCAGGTACTCGGTGAGGTCCAGGATGCGCGCGGCGTCCTCGACCTTCTGGCGGATCTCCGCCTTCGGCACGCCCGCGATCTTCAGGGCGAAGCCCATGTTGTCGGCCACGGTCATGTGCGGGTAGAGCGCGTAGTTCTGGAACACCATGGCGATGTCCCGGTCCTTGGGCGGCAGATGGGTGACGTCCCGGTCGCCGATGCGGATCGCGCCGCCGTTGACGTCCTCGAGTCCCGCCAGCATCCGCAGGGAGGTGGACTTGCCGCAGCCGGAGGGGCCGACGAGGACCAGGAACTCCCCGTCCTCGATGGCGATGTCGAGCTGGTCGACGGCGGGCTTGTCGGATCCCGGGTAGATCCGGGTGGCTTTGTCGTACGTGACCGTGGCCATGGTGATGTGATCCCTTCACCGGCAGGAACGTGCCGGACGATCCGAGTAGAGGGAGTGGTCCAGTCCAATCGGGCTGGGTTTCCCGTGACGCTACCGGGGCCGGAGGCCGTTGTCAGCAGATGGCGGGTCACGAAGTCGTTGTGGGTAGACTGCGTCTCGCATGCCGCCTTAGCTCAGCTGGTAGAGCACCGCTCTTGTAAAGCGAAGGTCGTCGGTTCGAGTCCGACAGGCGGCTCGGTGCAGAGACGCGGAACCGCAGGCCCTCCGAGGAGGACCTGCGGTTCCGCGCGTTGTGGGCCCGGTGTCCCGGTGTTCAGCTCCGGTGGGTCACCCGGTCGTCGACGGCCCGGGTGTCGGCCGGCGTCTCCTGGGGCGAGTCCTGGTGACCCGGCCACCAGGCCTTGTGGCCCAGCAGCGAGGTGACGGTGGGCACCAGGAGCATCGCCATCACAAAGGCGGTGAGCAGGATGCCGAAGGCGACGGCGAAGCCCATCTGCTGGAGCATGGAGTTGTCGGCGAGGACCAGTACGCCGAAGGTGCCGGCGAGGATGATCGCGGCGGAGGCGACGGTCGGGGTGGACTGGGCCACGGCCGTGCGGATGGCCTCCTTGGGCGGGACGCCGCGGCGGACCTCCTCGCGGAGGCGGGCGACCATGAGGATGTTGTAGTCGGTGCCGATCGCCACGACGAAGAGATAGACGATCACCGGCAGCATGAAGAGCAGGCCCTGCTCGCCCTTGATGTCCTGGAAGAGCCAGACGGTGGAGCCGAGGGTGGCGCCGAAGCCGAGGGCCACGGCGATCATCATGTACCAGGGCGCGACCAGGCTGCGGAGCAGCAGACCGAGGATGATCATGATGGCCAGTCCGGCGGCGGGGAAGACGACCCGGTAGTCGTGGCCCACGGCGTCCTCGATGTCGGCGAGGACGCCGGAGGTGCCGCCGACGAGGGCCTCGGTGCCGGAGGGCGCGGCCGTGTGGGCCGTGTCGCGCAGCTTGCCGCCCGCGAGGTCGATGGCCTCGTCGGAGGTGGGCGCGTACTTGAGGATCACGCTGTACTGGGCGACGGTGCCGGCGCTGTTGACGACGGCGGGCGCGGCCGTGCCGACCCCGTCGACGGCGGCGAGCTTCCCGCGGAAGGTCTCCAGCGCCGCCCGGTCGAGGCGGGTGCCGTCGGTGGCGCTGAGGTAGACCATGGCCGGGTCGGACTGGCCGGCGGAGAAGCCCCGCTGGAGGTCCTTCATGGCCTGGACGGACTCCAGCTTCTGCGGCATCTGGCTGCTGGTGTCGAACTGGGGCTTGAAGCTGAAGGCGCCCACGGCGAGGAGGGCGAGGACGGCGGTGGACAGGACCGCGACCGTGCCGGAGCGGTGGGCGACGAGCCGGCCGACGCTGTTCGCGAAGCGGTTCCTCGGCGGCTTGCGCCAGCTCTTCGACGGCCAGAACGCCGCGCGCCCGAGGAGGGAGAAGACGGCGGGTACGAGCGTGAGCGCCGCGACGAGCGTGACGGCCACGGAGATGGCCAGGGAGGGGCCCATCGCCCGCATCATGCCCAGCGTGGAGAGCAGCAGGGCGAGGAAGGCGACGATGACCGCCCCGGCGGCCGAGGCGATGGTCTCGCCGACCCGGGCCACGGCCTCGACGAGGGCCTCCTTGGGTTCCTGGCCCTGGCGCAGGTGCTCGCGGTAGCGGAAGAGCAGGAACAGGATGTAGTCGGTGCCGACGCCGAAGAGGACGACGATCAGGATCGCGGAGATGGAGCTGTCGGCCTTCAGCCCGCCCACCGAGGCGGCGGTGCCGATGAGGCCGGTGGCGACCACCGAGACGACGGCGATGATGATGACGGGCAGGATGGCGATCAGCGGGCTGCGGAAGATGATCAGCAGCAGCACAATGATCAGCAGGAACGTCGCCGACATGACCATGGTGTCGGTGTCGCTGGACGACTCCTTCGCGTCGAGCTGGGTGGCGGCCTGGCCGGTGATGCCCATCTTCAGATGGGTGCCGCCCAGCAGCGGTTTGGCGTCCTCGCGCAGCTTCTTGACCGACTGCGGCAGTTCCTCGTCGTTGAAGTTCTTGGTGGTGGCGTAGATGTTGGCCAGGGCCACCTCGCCATTGGGGGAGACGGCCTTGGGGTCGGTGACCACCTTGGCTATCTTCTCGTGGTGCTTGCCGTCGAGTCCGGTGGCGACCTTGATGACGTCGCGCTTGTCGGCGTCGTCCAGCTTGCCGCCGTCGGCGCGCTGGAACACCGCGATGGCGGCGGGCTGTTCGGTCTGCGGGAAGGCCTTCTGCTGGAGATTCCCCACCCGCACCGATTCGTAGTGCGAGGGCAGGAACTCGGTCTCGTCCGTGGTGGACTTCAGACCGGGTGCGAACATCGCGAGTACCACGGCCGCGATGATCCAGCCGGCGATCGTGAGCCAGGGCCGATGGACGGCGAACCGCCCGACTCGACGGAACATGACGCTCCTTCAACTACCTCTTAACAGCATGCGTGTACGTGTGTTCGTATGTGCGGTATAAGCATGAACACGCTAGGGACTGAAGTTCCCCGACCACAACAAAATCCCGGGGAATCAGGGGGAAATCGGCCCTGGGGTGGGGAAGTCCGCGAACCCTCTCAACCCTGAGGAGGAGAGCCGGTGGAGCCACTCTCACCCGTGGGGTAGAGGCCACCCGGTCAAACGTCTTCGTCCGGATTACGCTGCCCTCATGAGCGATGTCGATTTCTACGCCGCGCGCATGGAGCGCGCCGTCCTGGCCGCCACCGAGGCGGGCCTGGCCGGTCTGATCATCTCCCCGGGCCCCGATCTCGGCTGGCTCTGCGGATACCGCGTCCCGGCCGTCACCGAGCGCCTCACGGCCCTGCTCCTCCTCCCCGGCCGCAAGCCCCTGCTCGTGGTGCCCCGGCTGGAACAGCCCGACGCCCAACACTCACCGGGCGCGGGCGCGTTGACGATCACCGGCTGGGCCGACGGCGAGGACCCCTACGCCACTCTCGCCGGGCACCTCGACCCGAGCGGCCGTTACGGCGTCTCCGACGCCACCTGGGCGCTGCACCTGCTGGCCTTCCAGCGAACGGCCCCCGGGGCGGGCTTCGGGGCGCTCACGGAGGTCCTCCCGATGCTGCGGGCGGTGAAGGACGCCCACGAGGTCGAGCTGCTCGCCGCCGCCGGAGCGGCCGCGGACGCCACGTACGAGACCGTGGTCGACCTGCGCTTCGCGGGGCGCCGCGAGAGCGAGGTGGCCGCCGACCTCGCCCGGCTGCTCCGGGAACACGGCCACTCGCAGGTCGACTTCACGATCGTCGGCTCGGGCCCCAACGGCGCCAACCCCCACCACGAGGCGGGCGACCGGGTCATCGAGGACGGCGACATGGTCGTCCTGGACTTCGGCGGCCTCAAGGACGGCTACGGCTCCGACACGACCCGTACGGTGCACGTGGGCGAGCCGACGGCGGAGGAGCGCAAGGTCCACGACCTGGTGCGCGAGGCCCAGCAGGCGGCGTTCGAGGCGGTCCGCCCCGGGGTGGCCTGCCAGGACGTCGACCGCGTGGCCCGCCAGGTCATCCGCCGCGCGGGCTACGGCGAGTACTTCATCCACCGCACGGGGCACGGCATCGGCGTCACGACGCACGAGCCGCCGTACATGGTGGAGGGCGAACACCTGCCGCTGGTACCGGGGATGTGCTTCTCGATCGAGCCGGGGATCTATCTGCCGGGGCGGTTCGGGGTGCGGATCGAGGACATCGTGGTGTGTACGGAGACCGCTGCGCGGAGGCTGAACAACACGGCGCGTGAGCTCCGGGTGGTGAGCTAGCCCCGACCGGGGGTGGGGCCAGTCACACCACCCGCATCCGGTGCGGGTCGTAGTCGTGCGCCGGTCCGCGGGTGGTCTGTCCGTGCCGTGGCGCCCGTGCGGTGACGAGCACCCATGCGACCACCGCCGCCATCAGCATGATCCCCGCCCCCCACCCCATCGCGACGGCGAAGCCGTGCACGACACCGGCACCGACGGCCACCGACGTCGCGATCGTGTTCAGCAGCGCTGTCCCGATCGAACCCCCCACCTGTTGCGCGGTGTTCACTGTCGCCGAGGCGACGCCGGAGTCGCGCGGTGCCACCCCGGACGTGGCGACGTTGACGACCGGCATGAAGATCAGGCCCATGCCGAGGCCGACGAGGATCTCGGAGGGCAGGACGTGCGAGGCGTAGGCCGGCTCGGGGGTCAGGAAGGTCAGCAGGAACAGCCCCGTCGCCGCCAGCAGGGCACCCGGCACCATCAGCAGCCGGGGCGGCAGCCGGGTCATCAGCCGCGCCGAGATCTGCGTCGAGGCCAGCACGATCGCGCCGGTCAGCGGCAGAAAGGCCAGCCCGGTCCGGAGCGGGGAGTATCCGAGCACGGCCTGCATGTAGTAGGTCATGAACAGAAACATCCCGAACATCCCCACGACCGCCAGCGCCATCGTCATGACCGCGCCACCCCGGTTGCGGTCACCGATGACGCGCGGCGGCAGCAGCGGGCTGCGCGCCCGGGTCTGCCACCGGGCGAAGGCCGCCAGCAGTACCACTCCGCCGCACAACAGGCCGAGGACCAACGGGCTGGACCAGCCGTGCGGTTCGGCCTCGCTGCACGCGTACACGACGGCCACGAGCCCGCCGCAGCCCAGCAGCACCCCGAGCAGGTCGAGGCTCGGCCGGTCGGCCGGGAGCGGCCGGTGGTCGCGCAGCAGCCAGACCGCCCCGAGCAGCGCGACCAGGGCGATCGGTACGTTGACGTACAGGCACCAGCGCCAGTCCAGGTACTCCGTCAGCAGACCGCCGGTGATCAGGCCGATGGCGGCGCCGCCGCCCGCGATGGCGCCGTAGATCCCGAACGCCTTGCCGCGCTCGCGCAGATCCGTGAACGTCGTCGTCAGCAGCGAAAGCGCCGAGGGCGCCAGCACCGCCGCGAAGACGCCCTGAAGGGCGCGGGCCGCGTAGAGCGTGCCCTGGCTGTGCGCGGCGCCGCCGAGCGCGGAGGCGACCGCGAAACCGACGAGTCCCAGGGTGAAGGTGCGTTTGCGCCCGATACGGTCGGCGATCCTGCCCCCGAGCAGCAGGAGCCCGCCGAAGGCGAGGGAGTAGGCGGTGATGACCCACTGCCGGTGGGCGTCGGTCATCCCGAGCTCACGCTGGGCCGAGGGGAGAGCGATGTTCACGATGGTCGCGTCGAGGACGACCATCAGCTGCGCCAGTGCGATCACCACCAGCCCCCACCAGCGGCGGGGGTCGGAGTCGGCTTCGGGGGTCTCGGAACCGGCTATGGGGGGCTCGTTCGAGCTCATGGGTACCCGCTCTCGCGTGCTTACGCGCCGTGCGCGACGTGCAGAAGCTCGCAATCCAGCCTAGGCCTGGCGGGTGACATACGCCCCTCGACGGATAATCGTCCACCTGTTCGGCGTATTTCGGCGTACCCCGGAACGGGCGGCTCAGGGGACGAGCACGACCTTGCCGATCGTGCCGCGCGTCTCCAGCGCCCGGTGGGCGGCCGCGGCCTCGGCGAGCGGGAAGCGCTGCACGGCCGGTACGACGCGCCCCGCCGCGGCCTCCGCGAGGGACAGCTCCTCCAGCCGCCGCATCCCGGTCTCACCCCCGCCGAACCGTTCCAGCATGGCCGGGCCGAGCACGTTCCGTGAGGTGATGCCGCGCTCGGCGAGCCGGGCCGGGTCGATGTCCAGTGGCCCGCCGCCGACCGTGCCGTGCGCGGACCAGCCGAAGACCAGGTGGAGCCCGCCGGGCGCCAGCAGATCGATCGCGGCCAGGGCGGCCGGGCCGCCGACGCCGTCGAACACGACCGTGGCGGCGCGCCCCCACAGCGCCGTACGGGCCCGCTCGGCCCAGTCGGGGTCCTTGTAGTCGAGGGCGATGTCGGCGCCCAGCGCGCCGACGTGCGCGACCTTGGCCGGCCCGCCGGCCAGCCCGACGACGGTGGCGCCCGCGTTCCTGGCGTACTGCACGAGCAGCGAGCCGATGCCGCCCGCCGCGGCCGTCACGACCACGACGTCGTCCTCGCCCAGCTCGGTGAAGCCCAGGATGCCGAGCGCGGTGCGGCCCGTACCGATCATGGCGATGGCGTGGTCCTCGGCGAGCCCGTCCGGCAGCTCGTGGAGTCTGGCGGCGTCGACGACGGCCAGCTCCGCGTAGCCGCCGCCGGGGGCGGTACGGCCCAGGTGGGCGACGACACGCCGGCCGAGCCAGCGGGGGTCGGTGCCCTCGCCGAGGGCGTCGACGGTGCCCGCGATCTCCCGGCCGGGGACGGACGGCAGCTCGGGCAGGCCGTACGGGTTGCCGGGGTCCCCGGCGCGCTGGCTGGTGTCGACGAGATGGACGCCGGCGGCCGCCACGGCCACCCGGACCTGGCCGGGGCCGGGAACGGGGTCCTCGGTGCGCTCGTGGCGCAGGTTCTCGGCGGGGCCGAAGGCGTGCAGACGGACGGCGTGCATGGCGCTCTCCTCGAAGATCGTCACGGGGACGGTCCCGAGTCTTCAACCGCAAGCGGGATTGAGGTCAAGGGGCGCCGGGTCGCTCACACGCGTGGGAAGCGGCTCTGGATGTCCCAGACGACGGGGTTGTCGGCGAGTCCCTCATGCATGTCCGCCAGATCCGCGATCAGGTCGTGGAGGAAATCGCGGGCTTCGCGGCGCAGGGCCTTGTGGTCGAAGGTCAGCGGCGGGTCGTCCGGCGCCCAGTCGGCCGTGACCTCCACCCAGCCGAAGCGGCGCTCGAAGACCAGGCAGTCGGTGGACTCGGTGAAGTCCAGCTCGGCGAACTGCGTCTCCGCCGAACGGCTGCCCCTGGGATCGCGGTCGATCTTCTCCATGGTGTCGCACAGCGCCCAGGCGAAGTCGAGCACCGGCACCCATCCCCAGGCTGTGGACAGTTCCCGGTCCTCCTTGACGTCGGCCAGATAGACGTCGCCGCAGAACAGGTCGTGCCGCAGCGCGTGCACGTCGGCGGTGCGGTAGTCCGTCTGCGGGGGGTCCGGGAAGCGGCGGGATAGGGAGTAGCCGAGGTCGATCACGCTTCGATGGTACGTATGCCGGGCGGGTGCGTACGACGGGCGTGCCCCCGCCGCCACAGGGGCGACGGGGGCACCGAGGGGGGTGTACCCGTGGGGGCGTAGCGGTGGGGGCTACTTCACGTTGATCGCGGACCAGGTGGCGGCGACCGTCTTGTACTCGTTGCTGGTGGCGCCGTAGAGGTCCGCGGTGGCCTTGAGGGTGGCGGTGCGGGCGGCCTTGTAGTTGGTGGTGGAGGTGAAGTACGTGGTCAGGGCCTTGTACCAGATCTTGGTGGCCTTGTCCCGGCCGATACCCGTGATCTTGGAGTTGTCGGAGGTGGGGCTGTTGTAGCTCACACCGCCGATGACCTTGCTACCGCTGCCCTCGGACAGCAGGTAGTAGAAGTGGTTGGCGGGGCCGGAGGAGTAGTGGACGTCCACGTTGCCGATGGAGGACGACCAGTAGTCCTTGGAGCGGCCGTCCTTGCTCGGCTTGTCCATGTAGCGCAGCGGGGTGCCGTCGCCATTGATGTCGATCTTCTCGCCGATGAGGTAGTCGCCCGGGTCGGCGGCGTTGTTGGCGTAGAACTCGGCGGCGGTGCCGAAGATGTCGGAGGTGGCCTCGTTCAGACCGCCGGACTCACCGCTGTAGCGCAGGTTGGCGGTGGCGGCGGTGACGCCGTGGCTCATCTCGTGGGCGGCCACGTCGAGCGCGGTCAGCGGGTGGGAGTCGTTCTCGCCGTCGCCGTAGGTCATGCAGAAGCACTCGTCGTCCCAGAAGGCGTTGACGTAGCCGCTGCCGTAGTGGACGCGGGAGTAGGCGGCCTTGCCGTCGCCCTTGATGCCCGTGCGGCCGAGCACGTTCTTGTAGAAGTCCCAGGTGACGGCCGCGCCGTAGTGGGCGTCGACACCGGCGGTCTGCCGGCCGCCGCCCCACACGTCGGTGGAGTTGGTGAAGAGCGCGCCGGTGCCGGAGGTGCCCTGGTTGAGGTCGTACGTCTTGTGGCCGCCGCGGGTGCCGTCGGTGAGCGAGTAGCCCGAGCCCGACTTGGTGGTGTTCAGCGAAACCTTTCCGCTGTAGGTGCTGGTCCCGGTGCCGGTCTCGATGGCCTCGTCCTGGAACAGCTTCTCACCGGTGTTCGCGTCCGTGATCACGTGCAACTTGCTGGGCGTGCCGTCCTTCTGGACGCCGGTGACCACGGTTTCGTACGCCAGGACCGGCTTGCCCTGCGCGGCCCAGATGACCTTGCGCGGCGCGCTTCCGGCGTCGGCCTTCGCGGTCTTCTCGCTCGCGGCGACGCTCAGCGCGCTCTTCTTGGCGGCGGCGGGCGCGAGGGAAGGCGTGGTGCTGGGCACGGCTATCTTGGCGTCGGTCGCCTTGGTGACGTCACGGGCGCCGCTCTTCTTCTGGTGCACCACCAGGTCGCCGCCGAGCACCGGCAGACCCTCGTACGTGCGCTCGTAGCGCGTGTGCACGGTGCCGTCGGCGTCCTTCACGACGTCACGGACGACCAGCTTCTCCTTGTCGGCGTCGAGGCCGATCTTGGCGGCGGTCGAGGCCGCCCCGCCCTGTGCCTCCTGGATCGCGGAGGACCGCTGCCCGGCCGACAGCGTCAACTGCTGTCCGCCCTGGGCCTTGTCGGCCGACGCGTTCGCGGAACCCGACTGCACGCCGATGACCACCATGGCGGCGGAGGCGACAAGTGCGGCGGCACGCAGGGAGTTCTTGCGGGGGGTGGCGGTGTTGCTTCTCAACTCGATCTCCTAAGAGGGGGGTTACGGGCAGCCCGAGCGAGGGCCGCACCGTTGCGTCAGGAGTGATGCAGGAGCGAATTGAGGAGAGCGTGCCATCGATGGCCAGAGATTGACAGGGGCGCAACAAGGATTTGATCTGTTGGTAAACGCTGAGCGGTGGATTGGATCCGCTATGCGGTGAGTTGGGGGCCGAACACGTTGTGTTCAACTGGTGAGGAAGGGCAGTTGAACGGAGTGAAAGGGGTGGCGGGAATGGATATCGGAATGTACGCGGAGGACTACGTTCCGAAGCAATTCCGCATACAGGCACACGCGTTGCGAGAAGAAGCGTGGCCCGGACTGGGCGGAATCCCGCACGACCCCGCGTTGAATCCGCTGACGATACTGCTGGTAACTCCGGATGGTGAAGTCACGGCGGTGCTCGACGTCCTGTCGAAGGACATCGAGCACGAAGGCGTCCGTTACCGGGCGGCGGGCCTGAGTTCGGTCGTCACGGCCGAGGCGCACCAGGGCAAAGGACACGGGCGACAGCTCGTGGCTGCCGCCCGTGAAATCATCGCGAAAAGCGGTGCGGACCTTGGAATCTTCACCTGCGACCGCCCCCTGCGGGGCTTCTACGAAGGGGCCGGCTGGCGCGTACTGGAGGGCGCCGTGCTCGTCGGGGGCACCCCTGAGGCCCCCTTCCCCAGCGACCGCCCGGGATTCGACAAGGTCACGATGGCGGGCTTCTTCACCGAGCGGGGGCGGCGGGGCGCCGCGTCGTTCCGGGACGCCCGGATCGGGCTCTACCCGGGTGAGATCGACAGGCTGTGGTGAGGGGGGCCGTGGCTACGGCTGGTCGTCCGGCTTCCGCTCCTGGGTGCCGAGCTGTTCGTTGATCCTTCGCTGCGCCTCGTCGACCTGGCTCTGGTACTTGTTCCCCGTCCTCTCGTCGAACGCGTCGCCGGCCTTGTCGACGCCCTGGCGGGCTGTGTCCTCATGCCCCTTGAGCATGTCCTTGAGCTTGTCGAGCATGGACATGGTTGTCCTCCTTACGGAACGCCTGACGCCTTCAGGATCGCCGCGTTCCGGCCGCGCCGCATCCCAGGGCTCGCCGCATCCCAGGGCTCCGCCTCAGCCCGTCCTGTCGCCCAGCGACTCCAGCAGGACCCGCAGCGATCCCGTCAGCGCCTCCCGCTCGGCCGGGCTCAGGGCCGCCAGGAGACGTTCCTCCGTGGCGAGGTGGTCCGGGAGGACGCGGTCGATGAGGGCGCGGCCCTCGTCCGTGAGGGAGACGACGACGCTGCGGCCGTCGTGGTCGCTGCGGGTGCGGGTGACGAGGCCACGGGCCTCCAGGCGGTCGAGGCGCTGGGTGATGGCACCGGAAGTGACCATCGACGAGCGCATCAGCTCGGCCGGGGTGAGGCGGTACGGGGGGCCGTTGCGGCGGAGGGTGGCGAGGACGTCGAAGGAGGCGCCGTCCAGGTCGTGCGCGGCGAACGTGCGCCGGAGCTCGGCGCCGACCAGCTGGTGCAGCCGGTTCAGGCGGCCGATCACGGCCATGGGGGAGGCGTCCAGGTCGGGCCGCTCTCGCGCCCACTGGTCCAGTACTCGGTCGACGTGATCTGCCACGGCCCCAGCCTAGCAATGCCTTAGCGGTGAGGTAGATCACTCACCGATAGCTTAGCGCTGAGTTATATTGGCTTAGTGCTAAGCAATCGCCTCGGGATCGTGTTCCTCACCGCTCTGGCGCCCGCCATCTGGGGCACCACCTATGCCGTCACCACCGAGTTCCTGCCGCCCGGCCGGCCGCTGCTGGCGGCGGTCGTACGGGCGCTGCCCGCGGGGCTCGCCCTGGTGGCGGTGACCCGGCGGCTGCCGAAGGGCGCGTGGTGGTGGCGGGCGCTGGTGCTGGGGGCGCTCAACATCGGGGCGTTCTTCGCGCTGCTGTTCGTCGCCGCGTACCGGCTGCCCGGCGGGGTCGCCGCCACCATCGGGGCGGTGCAGCCCCTGCTGGCCGCCGGGCTCTCCACCGGACTGCTGGGGGAGCGGCTCTCCCTGCGCACGGTGATCGCTGGCGCGGTGGGCGTGGCCGGCGTCAGCATGCTCGTCCTGCGGGCCGACGCCCGGCTCGACGGGATCGGGGTGGCGGCCGCGGTCGGCGGCGCGGTGGTGATGGCCACCGGCGTCGTGCTCAGCAAGCGCTGGGCCTCGGACGTGTCGCCGCTCGCCGCGACGGGCTGGCAGCTCGTCGCCGGAGGCGTGCTGCTGGTCCCGGTCGCCCTCGTCGTGGAAGGCGCGCCGCCCACGTCGCTCACCGCCGGGAACATCGCCGGGTACGGCTATCTGGCCGTTGTCGGCTCCGCGTTCGCCTACGTGCTGTGGTTCCGGGGGATACGGGCGCTGCCCGCCACGGACGTCACCTTCCTCGGGCTGCTGAGCCCCGTCGTCGCCACGGCGGTCGGCTGGCTCGCGCTCGGCCAGTCCCTCACCGTCGCACAGGGACTGGGCGGGTTGGTCGTCCTGGGCGCCCTGGTTCTGGCGCAGGCACAGTTCAAACCTCGTCAACTCGCTCAGAAGGGCTGAAAGTCATGGGAAAGACCCTGCGCATCACCGTCATCGGCGCGGCCGGGAACGTCGGACGCCGCGTCGTGGCCGAGGCCCTGGCCCGGGGGCATGCCGTCACCGCCGTCGTCCGCGACCCGGCCCGGGGGCGGGCGGCGGGGCTGCCCGAGGCAGTGGAAATACGCGTCGGCGATGCGGGAAACGCTGAGGATGTCGCTGCCTTGAGCGCCGGGCAGGACGTGGTCATCGGCGCCACCCGGCCCGCCCCGGGGCAGGAGGGCGAGCTCGCCGCCATGGCGAAGGCCCTGCTGGCCGGTGTCGCGGAAGCCGGCACCCGGCTGCTGCTCGTCGGCGGCGCGGGGAACCTCTCCGTGCCGGGCACGGGCGGCCGTACCCTCGTCGTCGACGACCCGGCGTACGTCCCCGAGTCGTGGCGGCCCATCGCGCTGGCCTGCGTCGAGCAACTGGCCGCCGTCCGTGCCGCCGGCGCGGGCGTGGACTGGACGTATCTGAGCCCGCCGGCGCTGCTGGAGCCGGGCGAGCGGACGGGCGCCTACCGGCTGGGCCGCGACGAACTGCTCGTCGACGGCGCCGGGAGCTCGGCCGTCTCCATGGAGGACCTGGCCGTGGCCCTGCTGGACGAGGCCGAGCGGCCCGGGCACCGGCGGGCGCGGTTCACCGTCGCGTACTGAAGTGGATGTGCGGAGGGCCGCACCGTCCCGCTGTGCGGCGTGGTGCGGCCCTCCGTCGGCTCTGTGGGCCGGGCGTCGTCAGACGTTGACGCCGAAGTCCTGGGCGATGCCGACGAGGCCGGACGCGTAGCCCTGGCCGACGGCGCGGAACTTCCACTCGGCGCCGTTGCGGTAGAGCTCGCCGAAGACCATGGCCGTCTCGGTGGCCGCGTCCTCGCTGAGGTCGTAGCGGGCGATCTCGGCGCCGCCGGCCTGGTTGACGATGCGGATGTAGGCGTTGCGGACCTGGCCGAAGTTCTGCGAGCGGGCCGCGGCGTCGTAGATGGAGACCGGGAAGACGATCTTGGTGATGTCGGCCGGGAGGGCCGCCAGGTTCACATTGATCTGCTCGTCGTCGCCCTCGCCCTGGCCGGTGGTGTTGTCACCGGTGTGGACGATGGTCTGGTCCGGCGTCGACTTGTTGTTGAAGAAGACGAAGTGGCCGTCGGAGTAGACCCGGCCGCCCGCGTTCACGGCGATGGCGCTGGCGTCGAGGTCGAAGTCGGTGCCGGTGGTGGTGCGGACGTCCCAGCCGAGGCCGACCGTGACGGCCGTCAGGCCCGGGGCCTCCTTGGTGAGGGAGACGTTGCCGCCCTTGGACAGGCTTACAGCCATGGGATGGGTCCCTTTCTTCTGCTTCTGCGTCGGCTGGCGGCGCGCTCCAGGCCGCCGTCACACCCCTGATAACGCCATGTGGGGGACCCGGGGTTCCATTCCGCTTTACTTTCTTTGCCGGTTCCTGACGGCGACCCGGTCCTTGGCTCGTCCCGGCCCGTCCCGGCTCGTCCCGCGCAAAACGAGGTGACGTGTCCGCGTCCGCCAGGGGAACATGGACGCATGTCCGGTCCTCACGTCATCCGCGGCTCCGTCTCCCTCCCCGAGGCCGAGCTCATGTGGCGCTTCTCGCGTTCCTCCGGGCCGGGCGGGCAGCACGTCAACACGAGCGACAGCCAGGTCGAGCTGCGCTTCGACCTCGCGGCGACGAACGCGCTGCCGGAGGTGTGGAAGGAGCGCGCGCTGGAGCGGCTCGCGGGTCGGCTCGTCGACGGCGTCGTGACCGTCCGGGCCTCCGAACACCGCTCGCAGTGGCGGAACCGCGAGACGGCCGCCGTGCGGCTGGCGGCGCTGCTGGCCGAGGCGAGCGCGCCGCCGCCGAAGCCGCGGCGGGCCACGAAGATCCCGCGTGGCATCAATGAGCGGCGGCTGCGCGAGAAGAAGCAGCGCGCCGACACCAAAAAGGGGCGTTCCGGGCGCGATTGGCACTGACCGGGGTCGGCGGCAACCGCTCGCTGTCAGTCCAGGTGGCGGTAGCGCCCTCGGAAGTATGTGAGCGGGCCGCTCTCGGTGGCGGGCGTGTTCGCCCGGAGCACCCGTCCGATGACGAGCGTGTGGTCTCCGGCCACCACGCGCTGCTCGGTGCGGCATTCAAGGACGGCCAGGGTGCCCTCGATCAGGAGAGCGCCGCTGACCGCGCCGCGCTCGTGGGGGACGTCCGCGAAGAGGAGCCGGTCGCTGACGCGGCCCTTCATGGCGAAACGGCCCGCGATGTGGCGCTGGCCCTCGGCGAGCACGGAGACCGCCCACAGGGGCTGCCGCTCCAGCAGGTCGTCCATGCGGGAGCCGTTGCGGACGCTCACCATCACCAGGGGCGGCTCCAGGGAGACGGACACGAAGGCGGTGGCCGTCATGCCGACGTCCTCGCCGCGGGGGCCGTCCTCCGGGTCGTGCGCGGTCACCAGCACGACACCGGCCGCCAGCCGGGTCAGGGCGGCGCGGAATTCGTCGGCGGCCACCCCCTCGGGGCGGCCCTCGTGGTGGGTTTCGGGCTCGGCGGTCACTCCAACAGGATGGGCTATGCCGGTCTCGGTGGGCGAAGTCGTCTGCAACACGCCTCGAACGCTAGCCGTCCCGGAGGATGAGACGCATCGGGCCGGGGGACCAATCGGGGTTCCGGACCGGTCCTAGGTCCTGAGAGCCTGTGCGCGTACGTCCGCGTGGGAATCGGTCCGGAAGAGATCTGATCATGTCCGTTCGTGTCTTTTCCGGGCCGTCGAATTTGCGTTCATTAAGCATAAGAGCGCGCTCGAACGCCAGAGGCGCGACTTCAACGTCACCTGTGACATGAGTCACAGAGGGCGGTAATTGTTGACCCTGTGTACCGGGTGGTCAGCTCGCTGTGATTCAGTGGCCGGGTAATCGGACGAACAAGAAGCCTGGAGTTTGCTGTCGAGGTCTCGGGGGAGAGCGAGCTATGGAGACCGAGTCGGAGCCGTATGTCCGCCTGGCCACACTGAAACAGGTCCATCGGGCGATCGCGGACCTGAACACCGCGCGCAGCCTCGCGGACACCTTGCAGACCGTCGCCGACGGTGTCGTGTCCGGGCTCGGCTACGAGCTCTCCGCCATCAACCTCGTCCGCCCGGACGGTGACCTGGTCGTCGCCGCCGTGGCCGGGAGCGCCAGCGCGGAGGCCCTGATGGCGGGGCGTGTCGGCTCGCGCGTGTCATGGGAGCGGCGGCTGGCGATGGGCGACGAGTGGGGCGATCTGCGCTTCATCCCGTACACCGAGGGCTGGGTCCTCGACGACGACGACGTCCCCCAGTGGCACACCGCCGGCCCCGCGCCGCGCTTCGCGGACGAGTGGCACCCGATGGACCGGCTCTTCGCCCCGATGTACTCCACGGGCCCCTCCGGCGGCGAACTGCTCGGCGTCATATCCGTGGACAAACCGAGCAATGGGCGCAGACCCGGCGCATGGGGCCGAGAGGCTCTTCAGATGTATGCGTCGCAAGCAGCGATTGCGATCAGTAACGCTCGTCTACGCGCAAATATGCAGCGCGCTCTGGTCCGGCTCGAGCGGGAACAGCAGGCGCTGCGGGCCAGCGAGGAGAGCTTCCGACAGGCGTTCGAATATGCGCCGAGCGGGATGGCCATCGCCGAAATGGGCGGCGACCAGCACGGCCGCCTCCACCGCACCAACGACGCGCTGTGCCGGCTGCTCGGCCGCTCCGCCTCCCAGATGCGCCGCTACTCCTTCGCCGACCTCGTCCACCCCGAGGACATAGGCACCCTGCTCCGCACCTCCGCCGAGGGCGGCCGCGCCGAGCTGCGGCTGGCGCGGCGCGACGGCACGTTCGTCTGGGTCTCGCTGCGCAACTCGGTCGTGGCCGACGCCGCCGACGGCCCGCGCTTCCTGCTCACCCATGTGGAGGACATCGAGGAGCGCAAGCGGCATGAGCTCCAGCTCGCCCACCGCGCCAGCCACGACTCCCTGACCGGCCTGCCCAACAGCGCCGAGCTCCGCGCCCGCCTCAGCAGCCGGCTCTGCGGCCGCCCGCCCGGCAGCGAGACCCACGCGGCGGCGGCCGCCGGCCCGTACGGGGCGCTCGACGGCTTCGCGGAGGTCGCGAGCGTGGAGAGCGCGGCGTATGTGCCGGAGGCGCTGCCGGCGGGTGCGGGGGGCGCTGTGGGCCGCGTGGGCGCTCTCGCGCCGGGCGGCGCCCATGGCGGTCATGGCCACGGCTTCGGCTCCGACACCGGTCCCGACTACGCGCCGGACTTCCCGCCCGAGGACTACGGCGGCGGCCCGGGGTTCTCCGTCGGCTACGGCCACGGCCACGCCTACGACCACCACGAGCACGCGATCGCCCCGGACGAGGACGCCGACGACGGCACCAAGGGCCTGGCCGTCCTCTTCTGCGACCTCGACGGCTTCAAGCTGATCAACGACCGGTTCGGGCACCACACGGGCGACGCGGTGCTCATAGAGGTCGCCCGGCGGCTGAGCAACGGCGTGCGGGAGGGCGACACGGTCGCCCGGCTCGGCGGCGACGAGTTCGTCGTCCTCGCGGACGGGCTGGCCCTCGCCGATGCGGAGGATCTTGCCGTCCGGCTGAGAAATGCCATCATTCCTCCCATAAGGGTCGATGGCCGGGCCGTCCGGGTGGGGGCGAGTTTCGGAATCGGCTGGGCCGGGTGCGGCATGAGCGCGGACGAGGTGCTGCACTCCGCCGACCAGCGGATGTACATGGAGAAGCGGGCACGGGCGAAGGCGGGAAGACGCGCCGGATGAGTGCCGGTTTGCCCGGCCCCCCGATCTCGGGTGCACGGCGTGAAACCACCCACTCGGGGTACGCTTCGCCGATGCGGCACAGCCGACGGGGACACCATGTGGGATATGGGGAGTGACAGGGGATGACGGCCGGTAACAACGGCACAGGCACCGGTTCCGGCGCGTCCGGCGCGCCGGAGAACGACGACCCGTTCGGCTACCTGTACCGCTCGGAGGGCGGCGGGTCCACCGAGGGTGGTCAGCAGCAGCCCGCCGCCTATCAGCCGGGCGTTCCCCGCACGTCCTACAACCAGGTACGGCCTGTGGGCTCGCGCACATACGGCGGCGCACAGGGCATCGGCTCGACCGCGCCCCGCCCGGCCGGACCGAACCCGCACTACGCGGCTCCGGAGACGCTGGGCGGCACACCCACGCAGGGCCAGGCGCCCGTGCGCGGCGGGCACGGCGCGACCGCGCCGGCGCCGCGGCGGCGGGGGCTGCTCATAGCGGCGATAGCGGTCGTGCTCGTGGTCGCGGGCGGCATCGGCGTGGCGATGCTGACGAACAGCTCGTCCGACGACAAGCAGACGACGGCGGGCGGCGAGGAGAAGCCCGGCGGCGACCCGGCCAAGGGCGGCGACGACGCGAAGAAAAAGAAGGACAAGGACGAGGGGCCGAAGAATCCTTCGGTCAATGCCCAGACGAAGCGTGACGCGTCGAACCTCCGGCTGAGCGGCGGTGCCACCACGGAGAAGACCGTGAAGGGCGCCCAGGCCGACGGGGGCGTCTACATCACCGGCATGAACCAGCCGGGTGCGGCCGTCGAATGGACCGTGGACGTCGAGAAGGCCGGGGACTACCGGCTGAACCTGCGCTACGGCGTTCCCGGCAAGGACGCCACCCTCACCACGTGGGCGAACGGCAACAAGACCTTCAGCTCCATCAAGATGAAGAACTACGGCGCCAAGCCTGGTGACTGGGAGAACGGCTGGTTCACCAGCTGGGTCCAGGTGTCGCTCAACAAGGGCACCAACACCCTCAAGTTCTCCTGCGAGCCGGGCGACCAGTGCGAGTCCCACCTCGACCAGGTCTGGATCAGCTGACGACCCGCAGGAACCCCGCCACCGCCCCCGCCATCGCCTCGCGAGCGGGGGCGAGGTATTTCCGGGGATCAACTGCTGACGTGTGGGCCTCCAGGAAGGCTCGTACCGCGTCCGTGTAGGCCGTGTTCAGGGCTGTTCCGACGTTGATTTTCTTTATGCCGGCAGCGATGGCACGGCGGATTTCCGCGTCCGGAACGCCCGAGGAGCCGTGGAGGACCAGCGGGACCGGGACGGTGGCGGCGAGGGTCGCGATGAGGGTGTGGTCGAGGGTGGCTGTGCGTTCGGTCATGGCGTGGGTGCTGCCTACTGCCACGGCCAGGGCGTCCACGCCCGTGTCGGCCACGTAGGCGGCCGCCTCGGCCGGGTCGGTGCGGATGCCGGGGGTGTGGGCGTCGCCCGCCTTGCCGCCGATGCGGCCGATCTCCGCCTCCAGCCAGAGGCCTCGTTCGTGTGCCCAGCGGGCGGCGGAGGACGTGGCCTTCACGTTGTCGCCGTAGGGCAGTTTCGACGCGTCAAACATGACCGAGCCGAAGTCGTGGGCGTGCGCGGCGTGGAGGAGGTCCACGCTTTCGACGTGGTCCAGGTGGAGGGCGAGCGGGGTCGTCGATGCGCGGGCCACCGCCGCCGTCGCGGCGGCGATGGGGGCCAGGTTCCCGCCGTGGAACCTCACGGCGTTCTCGGAGATCTGGAGGATGGCCGGGGCGCCGGCTGCCTCCGCGCCGAGCGCGATGGCTTCGGCGTGTTCGACGGTGATGACGTTGAAGGCCATCACGGTTCCGCCTGCGGTCATCAGGTCTGCGGTGCGGGTCAGTGGCATGACGCTTCTTCGCCCTTCTGTGGCCTTGACCGGGGCTCCCCCCGGACTCTCACAGCGCTTCGACCCGTATGCCCGCCCTCAACTCCTCGTACGCGCCCGCGTCGAACTCGCCCGCCCCCGGTGCCCGGACCGTCGCCGCCGACAGGGCCACCGCGCGTATCAGGCGGTCCGGCCAGGACAGGCCCTCCGTCAGGCCCGAGAGGAGGCCCGCGACGGCCGAGTCGCCCGCGCCCGTGGGGTTGCCCCGCAGCGGCGCCGGCGGGGTGGCGCGCCAGGTGCCGTCGGGGGTGATGGCCAGTATCCCCTCGGGGCCCAGGGACGCCGCGACGGCGTGGGCGCCGCGGCGGCGGGCGTCCAGGGCCGCGGGGAGGGGGTCCGTGGAGCCCGTCAGCGCGGCCAGTTCGGCGGCGTTGGGCTTGACGATGTCCGGGCGGGCGGCGATGCCGCGCCGCAGGGGCTCGCCGCTGGTGTCGAGGAGGACGGGCACGTGCCGGGCGCGGGCCTGGCGGATCAGGTGCGCGTAGGCGCCGACGGGGACGCCGGGCGGCAGGCTGCCGCACAGGGCGACGGCCTTCGCGTCGCGCAGGAGGTGGCCGTAACGGTCGTCGAAGGCGGCCCACTCGGCCGGAGTGACGTCCGGGCCCGCCTCGTTGAGCTGCGTCGCGTCGCCCGTCGAGTCGTCCACGACGGCCACCGTGCGGCGCGTCGCGCCGGTGATGGGCACCAGCGCGTCGGTCAGCGGACCCGCCGACTCCGCGAGGAGCCGGCGCAGGGTGTCGCCCGTGGCGCCGCCCGCGAAGCCGGTGACCACCGTCTCGTGGCCCAGCGCGGCCAGCACCCGCGCGACGTTCACGCCCTTGCCGCCCGGTCGTTCGGCCGAGTGCCGGACGCGGTGCGAGGTCTGCGGGAGCAACCGGGGGACGCGGTAGGTCAGATCGAGCGCGGCGTTGAGCGTGACCGTGAGGATCATCGGCGCCTCTCTCCTCGACCGGGGCGACAGCGGGCGGCAGTGGTGGTTGCGCCAGCGATCATGCCAAAGCGAGGGCGGCAGGCCCAGACCCTGGACCCACCGCCCTCGATGAAGTGGGAGGAGAATTACCGCACTTCCGGCTTAACCAGCCATTCACCCTTGCGCATCACGCCGACGAGGTCGAACGTCCCGTTCAGGACGACCAGGTCCGCGTCCTTGCCCGCTTCGATGGCGCCGACCCGGTCCGACAGGCCCAGCAGCCGCGCCGGGGTCGTCGACAGGGCCCGTACCGCGTCCTCGACCGGCAGCCGGTCGACCGTCACCGCGCGCTTGAACGCCGTGTCGAGGGTGAGCGTCGAGCCCGCGATCGAGCCGGCCGTCGGGCCGTCCGCGATCCGCGCCACGCCGTCCTTGACCTCGACGCTCATCGGGCCCAGCGGATACATCCCGTCGCTCATGCCCGCCGCGCCCATCGCGTCCGTGATGAACGCGACCCGGTCGGCGCCGGCCTGCCTGAAGGCCAGCTGGAGGGCGGCGGGGTGGAGGTGCGTGCCGTCGTTGATCAGCTCGACCGTGACCCGCTCGTCCTCCAGCAGCGCCGCGATCGGGCCGGGCGCGCGGTGCAGCAGCGACGGCATCGCGTTGAACAGGTGCGTGGCGACCGTCGCGCCCGCGTCGATGGCCTCCAGGGTCGCCTCGTACGTCGAGTCCGTGTGGCCGACGGCCGCGATGACGCCGTGCTCGGCCAGAAGGCGGACCGACTCCAGGCCGCCCTCCAGCTCCGGCGCCAGCGTCATCATCCGCGCCGCGCCGCGCGCCGCGTCGACGAGCTTGCGGACGTCCGCCGGGTCCGGGTCGCGGAGGAGCTCCGGCTGGTGCGCGCCGCAGCGGTGCGGGGAGATGAACGGGCCCTCGAAGTGGATGCCTGCCAGGTCGCCCTGCTCGGTCAGCTCGGCGAGGGTCGCCGCCTGCCGGGCCAGGTCGTCCAGGTCGCCCGTGACCGTCGAGGCGACGATCGTGGTGGTGCCGTGGGCGCGGTGGGTGCGGATCGCGGTGAGCGCCTCTTCGGCGTCGCCGGACGAGAAGGACGCGCCGCCGCCGCCGTGGACGTGGATGTCCACGAAGCCGGGGACGATCCAGTGGCCCGTCAGGTCGATGCCTCCGGCTTCCTGGGGCCGGTTCGCCGCGATGCGGTCGCCCTCGATCGTTACGCGGCTCCCCTCCGCCACTCCGGTCGGCAGCACTACGCGGGCGCCGGTGAGAACCGTTCGTTCGGTCATCGGGCGGATACCTCCATGGTTTCCGTTGCGAGAAGGTCCCAGGCGAGCAGGCCCGCGCCCAGGCAGCCCGCGGTGTCCCCGAGGGCCGCCGGGACGATCCGGGGGAGCTTCTGGAAGGTGACGCGCTCGGCCACCGCCGCGCGCAGGGGGGTGAAGAGGGTGTCCCCCGCCTCGGCCAGGCCGCCGCCGATGATCAGCACGCGCGGGTCGAGCAGGGTCAGGGCCGTCACCAGGCCGTCGGCGAGGGCGTCCACCGCGTGCCGCCACACCTTCCCGGCGCGCGGGTCGCCGGACGCCACGGCCTTGGCGCAGTCCGCGGCGTCGGCGGCGGGGTCGCCGCTCGCCTCCGCCCAGGCGCGGCTGACCGCCGACGCGGAGGCGATCGTCTCCAGGCAGCCGCGGCCGCCGCAGCCGCAGTCGAGGGCGTCGGGTTCGGCGCCGCGGCGTACCGCGATGTGGCCGATCTCGCCCGCGTAGCCGTGGGCGCCCGCCTCGATGCGGCCGTCGATGCCTATCGCCCCGGCGATGCCGGTGCCCAGCGGTACGAAGAGGAAACGGTCGGCGCCCCGGCCCGCGCCGATGCGGCCCTCGGCGAGGCCGCCGGCGCGGACGTCGTGGCCGAGGGCGACGGGGGTGCCGGCCAGGCGGTCGCCGAGGCGGTCGCGGAGGGGGAGGTCGCGCCAGCCGAGGTTGGCGGCGTAGACGGCGGTGCCGGTGGCGGTGTCCACGATGCCGGGTACGGCGATGCCGGCCGCGGCGGCCGGCTCCCCGTACGCGCGGCGGCCGTGCTCGCGGAGGTCGGCGGCGAGGGCGAGGATGCCGGCCACGACGGCTTCGGGGCCCTTGGCGCGCTCGGTCGGCCTGCGGGTCTCGTACAGCAGGGTGTGGTCCGGGGCGACCAGCGCGGCCTTGATGGCGGTGCCGCCTACGTCCAGGGCGATGACGTGTTTCACGTCTGTAGTTTCGCCCTTACGGGCATGAAAGGTCTAGTCCACTCGCCGGTGTGGGCGGCTGCCGGTGCGTCGTGGGTCGGGGGCGGGGGGGGGGG